>CAYVXD010000133.1:9740-11340 GCA_964454265.1 uncultured Candidatus Sumerlaeota bacterium
CAGTCCAAAGCCAAAGAGGTATTCCCAGCGCGTGACCGGAGCTCGCTCGGTTGCAGGAACTACCGCATGCTTCTGGCGGTAAAGAGCTGCTAAGATGGCTGCTGTAATGAGTCCCTCGCCCACGCCGATCAGCGCGTGTACCCACGTCATGACAATCAGACTTTGCTTAAGAGGTACGATGCCAGAAAACGCGAGTTCCATGGAGCAGACAGCGGCGCTGAGCACAACTGAGAACCATGCAGCGAGAAACGCACTGAGCGCGACTCGAAGCCTCCGCGGGAGAAGTCGCCAAAGCAGCTGATAGGCAAAATATCCGCTGAACACGCCTACAAATGCCATGTTAAAGCAGTTTGCGCCGAACGCCAGCAGCCCTCCGTCCTGAAAAATCAAACATTGAACCAGCAACACTACCGTCATGACGAGCGCAGCCAGCCACGGCCCAAAAAGCAGCGCCATCAGTGTCCCGCCCAATAAATGCCCTGAGGTTCCCCCACCCACGGGGAAATTAATCATTTGCGCGACAAAAACAAATGCGCCTACAGTAGCCGCGAGTGGAACAACGCGCTCTCGCACTTGCCGATTTGCCTGATGAACCACGACAGCTAGCCCGATACCAGCAGCACCCAGGCAGATCATCCACGTCTTCGTATCCAAGAATCCATCAGGAATGTGCATTGGTAGTCTCTGATTCTCTTCCCTCAGCATCAAAGCCTGAAAGCTCTGCCGCCGGGCTTTGCGCTACCAGCTGCGCTTACATTGGGCAGTGGGAAAGATGGAGAAAGGCAATTTTTTTAAAATTAGTAACATCTATTGACGAAAAGTAACACGCAGGACTAACAAAAAAAAGCCTTCTCAGCCGATTTGTCAATAGAAATTATTCTCAGCGCAGTGCTCGGCCGGTCGTTGTCATCGTAAATGTTGAGTGCTTCACGCCGCGCACGCTTTGCAAGCGCTCGGCCAGCATGCGCACCTCCCTGCTCTTACCACGTACGACCAGCACCTCCAGACAGTTGTCGCGATCCAGATGCACGTGGAGCGTTGAGATGATGGAGCCGCAAAAGTGGTGCTGCAGATCGGTGAGACGCGCATTCAGCCCTGGCACATGATGATTATACACGACAGTGACGGTGCCCACGACCTCTTTGCCGACGGCCCACTCCCGCGAGACTAGCCTGTCGCGAATCAGATCGCGAATGGCTTCAGAGCGGCTGGGATACCGATGTTCCACAATGAAGCGATCAAATTGTCGGAGCAATGACTCTTCAAGTGACACTCCGAAACGAATCGTTTGGCTCATGACGGTTGTCTCCTTATTTCATCCTGGAAATCGGCTGCGTCTGCGCGGCTAGGGCGTGCACACCGCATCTTCGCGCAGCATTATCCCGATTATCAAAATATTGTCACATATTTTTGGGGCAGGTGTAGATAATAATGACCCTCCTCAGGCTTGCCATGCTTCACGCATCCGGCTCCATAAATCTTGCACTTTCGCGTGAGCTCATCCAGCGCTAGCCGGTACTGTTCACGTGTAAGGATTCCGCTCGCCAGCAGCTTTTCCAATGAGCGAATGCGGTATTGATCCAATCCTTTGACGCTACGG
>CAYVXD010000134.1:0-11260 GCA_964454265.1 uncultured Candidatus Sumerlaeota bacterium
CCTTTTGAGTAAGCTTGGCCTTTTTCTGTTGTTCTCTTTTGCCTTTATCTCTTTTCCCCTTATCACCCATATCTGTTTCTCCTTGCTTGCAAAAGACTTGTATTTCTTAACCCGTCCCCATCCATATTACTCTCTGACATATCCATCCTCACCCGGTGAGCTGGGACTAAATGAAGTAATAACGGGTGTGGTGAATTTATCCATCCATGAGGATAATTGTCGTCCTGTGGATGGAAATGAGTCCTGATCGGGAAAATTCAAGCGTGATAGCACAGGATACCGGTATGTCGTTACGACTCCTTCATCACTCAGCAAAACATTATAAGTCGTATCCTGAAGAATATTGGGAATTGTGGTGGTATTACCATCAAGAGTCATAATCAACTTAACCAATCGTATCCCATGACTATAATCTGCATAATATTCACCATGACCGAGATATAAATTTTGGATCGGCGTACCACTGGTATAATGCCAACCATAAATAGCAACTTTTCCAGTATTGGTCGCCAATAATTTTGTAACAACCACATCTTTTTTATCACCACCAACCAGATGACCCAGAGGGTTTGATCCCAAATAGGCAGCCCTCTGGACCCGGACAATCGTATTATGGTCCCAAAAGACCGGTACTGTGGTCATTTCAGGGCTGGGTGGGATTGGTGCTGGTGATAATTTCACCGAAGCTTTAGACCATATATCATTAACCATTTTCCTAGTCGGCAAATTACAACCCAGAGCATCGGCAATTTTTTGTGCTGTTAATGGAGTCATCGGCATCAGAAAATAATCCGTATCCGAGCCAACCGCCAGATAATCGGGAATGACATGATATATTGCAGTATGCGATTGACTGTTAATCGTCGTGCTGACTGTAACAGGTACCAAATTACGCATAAAATTTGGTATATTCCCCGTGGTAACTTCCTGAATAATAGCATTTTCCCTATCCGTTAATGACATATTTTCTATATAAGTTTTAAAAACGCTACCCTCCATAGCGTTAAGGGGTCGAGTGGGTAAATCTAATGTCTCAGCTCGTAGAACTAATGGGAAAGAAATTAATATTAAACATGCGATCAGAATTTTAAGTTTATTGATAAACATGTTTTTATAGCCTCCTTTGATATTTATTTCATTTGATAAAATGCCGGATTTAATCAAGATTAATACCGGGATCAATCCATAAAGGGTATGACCAGGCCAATAGGGGGACAGGTTATATTTCTTCCCACCGGGCATTTATTTATTCTTCTTTTCTTTTTTCAATTTTCGTTTTTCCTTTAGACCAAGCTTGGCCTTTTTCTGTTGTTCTTTTCTGCCTTTATCTTTTTTCCCCTTATCACCCATTTCAGTTTCTCCTTGCCTGAAAATGGCCTGTATTTCTTATGTTCCCGAAATCATTCAGTATTCAGGCATCAGTTCGAACGCCCACTTCGCTTGGCGATTCGCTTCCTCACTGAATCCAGGGATTCTCGGGGCTCTTTTCTACGAGCCTCGGCGACGGCCCGGTCGTAAAAGTCCTCCCAAAGCTCGCCGTGCTTCTTGAGATCGATCAAGACAGCGGTCTTCTCACCGTTTTCGTCGATGATGTATCGAACTCCCCTCATGATTGGACCTCCATTCTTGAAACCATCGGAAATCGCTCTTACTGTAACGGTCCCGTTCCTGCAATGTCTAACGCGACGGGTCACGCGCAGCGGGCACGCCGTCGCGTGCACTCGATTGTTGGGCATCTCTCCATGTCCGGGCCCCTCATGGTTTAATCAAGCGTGGCGCCCAACTCTGGATCACGGTGTTGGTTGTCTTTTCGTGAGCGTCTCCGTATGGGTAAAACTCGATCATTCCTCTGAGCGTGCCTTGATCGAGGACACCTTCGCCGATCAACCAGCCTCTGTCCTCCGTGCTTCTGAGGCTGTCTCCTTGGCGACCAATCAGCAGGGTGAAGTAGAATCCTCCCCCGCAATCGTAGAAATCAGTGACAGGTACTGCTTGATCCCGATCCTGATACGTCGCCACTAAATGGCCGTCGCGTCGTTCAATGCGCAGTTTGACCGAACGCGCCCCGGAGGCACAGGGCCACTCCCACGTGCCGGCAAAGTCTGCTTTGTCTCGTTTGGCTTCCCATGCGCTCTCCTGAAGCCGGTCCTTCTCGGACACCGCCAGCGTCCCCTGCATGGTATCCCCATTTACATGTCCGTCGAACCTCATTTCGAACTGGCCATAGGGCATGGGCATGGCATCGAGGGTGCACCAAAACCGCACGTGGTTACCCCATATGTCAACATGTACGTCTCCTGCCAGCTTGGTCTGACCGGAAAGTTGAAATGTCCCCATTACGTGTGAGAGGCGCTGGTGCAAGCTCAATTGGAACTCCTGCGGCCCCTGCGCGGTCTCAATCTTTCCCCGCCAGATGCCGGCGACCGGAGCCGGCACGATCCACATGAGAAGCGTGTCGCTTCTTCCGAAGTGGCTCTCATTGCCGGTGTAGTCGGGCACGTGCGGATTGTCGATGAACGGATTCCACAATTCACCCCACATCCCAAGAAAAACCGTGCGCACCGTCAGTGTTTTGTCCGGCTGCCACTCGCCCATGCCGAATTGGTGTGAAACGATGCGCGTGCCGGGCTTGAGAGTGCTGAGTATCTTGGGGCGCAGCCTGATGTTCGGCTTGTGGCCCAGAAACAGAGTAACGACGCTGGCTTGCCGGAAGTCGTTCGTAAACAAATCGCCCTGGATGAACTCGACCTGATCCGTCACCCCGGCTTCCTGTGCGTTTTCCCGGCTTTCGCGGATCAGTTCGGGATCAATTTCGATCCCAATCCCTCGACGAGCGCCGAAATCGCGTACTGCCGCAATCACGATGCGCCCGTCGCCCGAACCAAGATCGTACACCACATCGTCCTTTCCAACATTCGCCATCCAGAGCATGTCCCGGACGGTATCGTGGCGCGTGGCCACATAGGGAATGGACGAGCGGAGGGGCGGCGTGTTGGTCTCGGCGCAACCGACGTACACCGACTCAAGAACCGCCACCACAGCTATGCCGAGAACACTGCGTAAGATCTTCATGATCCAGGTCTCCATCAAGCGGTAATAGGGGGACAATCGGGGGACAGGTTATATATTTCTTCCCACCGAGCATTTATT
Source organism: uncultured Candidatus Sumerlaeota bacterium (assembly GCA_964454265.1). Classification (GTDB taxonomy): domain Bacteria; phylum Sumerlaeota; class Sumerlaeia; order MWCT01; family JAUWMI01; genus JAUWMI01. The sequence goes on from CAYVXD010000134.1 coordinate 3,151, forward strand.
TATTCTTCTTTTCCCTTTTCAATTTTCGTTTTTCCTTTGGAGTAAGCAGGGCCTTTTTCTGTTGTTCTTTTCTGGCTTTATCTCTTTTTCCTTTATCACCCATTTCTGTTTCTCCTTGCTTGCAAATGACTTGTTTTTTCTTAACCTGCCCCCGAAATCACCCGAAATCATTACGATTCAGACCTGTTTTTAGTGAAAAAAAGACCTACCAATCTTTTCAAAGATTTAGCAAATATCACCTCTTGCTGTCAATAGCGATTCTCTTGGATTGGTATGAAATAGAAGTACGCAGCGGTTCCTCTTGGAGTCGTTCATTGTGAAAAATGGGTACAGTCCACGCGCTCGTTCCTCGCTTGGGACAGTCCCCAATTTTTCTCTCCCTCATAAAATGAATCATAGCCAAAAATCTTCGTGGCCTTCGTGACCTTCGTGGTAAACCAATAATCAAAGCTGATCACCACGAAGCACACGAAGGAATGTTGCCAAAGTGCGAAAAATTATGAACTGTTTTCCTTCTTCTTAATCGAAAAAATACACAAGAACAGTAGCACACCTAAAAATAAGCTTTTTAAAAGTTATGTTATGCGCCATTACTGATGTGGCGGTGAACTATTGCACCACCACATTTGATATGGCTCATAAAATGAATCATAGCCAAAAATCTTCGTGGCCTTCGTGACCTTCGTGGTAAACCAATAATCAAAGCTGATCACCACGAAGCACACGAAGGAATATTGCAAAAGTGCGAAAAATTATGAACTGTTTTCCTTCTCCTTAATCGAAAAAATACACAAGAACAGTAGCACATCTAAAAATAAGCTTTTTAACTCAAAGTGCCCGTTTTTTGCATGCACATGCTTGTTATATTGGTCTAAGTGGTAAGGACAGATTATAATCTGTCCCTACAGTAGGGGCATTTAATTCAATTCACAACTCCTTGCCTTTGCCAGCAAGTTCCCTGTGTTGTTCGGTCTTTTAAATAAATTCGGGCACTTTGAGCTTTTTAAAAGTTATGTTATGCGCCATTACTGATGTGGCGGTGAACCAGGCATTACCTGCCACCGCCAGCACGGGTCGTTTCATCGCCTGCTAATACGAAAGAAGGGCAGGTCGTCGAACGGTTAGCGGATGAGCGGGGCGGTTTGCAATGAATTATTAGCCGCTATTCGGGACAGAGTATATTGCCCTGCCTTTTGAATTTCTTGAAGGAGTCCGGCTCTTTCGCCACGCTTCCGAGGAGTTCCCTGATAATTTTTCTGTTCTGTTCGCTGATAGAGGTCTGTTCGTCTTTGACTCCGCGATCTGCCAGGAGCCATGTCTTGTAATCCATGCAATCGCCGCGCTCAAACGGTAACAACCACCCTCGAATGCCCGATGCCAGCAGACCTACTGCAAACGGCCTATGGGAATAGCGACAAAGCATAAAAAGTCCTGAAGAAAATCGGCCCTCGTTAAGGGCAGGTGTAAACACGTCTAACAGAACGTCCTTGGCGGAAGTCATAATGTAGAAGGCAGCACCCGCCTTCAAGGTCATGATCCCTATCTCCCTGATCGCGCATTGTCTGCAACAATCGGGAGTGTCCGGGGTTCCCGAATGCAACAGGCACTCCAGGTAATGGCAGTCATGGTTCGCACGTCCGGAGGGGCAAGGTGGATCTATCGGCTTCAAGCAGAAGCCCACCCCAACGATGGATCGCTGGCCTCCAAGGCTTCGGTCAGGCTTCTCGTCGGACGTTGTGATCATATCGCGCGAGAAGTCGCGATGGCCGCAATAGAGCAAAGCCTTCGCTGTTCTTACAGGATGCGGCACAGCCACACGCCTGAAGAATTGCCATCCGTACTCTCTGAAAAGACTTTGCAGACAGAAGTTCAGCATCCTGCTCTAGCTCCCAGTCACCTTCAACCAGGAATCCTTTCAAACCTCTGGAGACGCTCTCTGAAGTGTTGTCCTCATCATCCCCCTCACCCTACCCTCTCCCACAAGGGGAGAGGGAACGAAGTTGTATTCTTCCACTAGGGTTGAGAGAACAAACTGGTGTTTTCGCACCAGGGAGAGGGAACGAAGTTGTATTCTTCCACTAGGGTTGAGAGAACAAACTTGTGTTTTCGCACCAGGGAGAGGGAACGAAGTTGTATTCTGCCACCAGGGTGGGCAAACGAACTTCTATTCTCCCACCAAGGGAGGGCGAACGAACTTGTATTCTCGCACCAGGGCAGAGGGAACGAACTTGTAATCTCCCGCCAAGGCAGAGGATTCGAAGGAGACAAAACTTTCTGAAACCACTATAACGTCCGCGTTCGACTGAAAGAAACGCAGCACCAGATTGTGCGTTTTTGCACTATGCGTTTACAGCAGAACGGCCCCGAGCAGGGCCGGGACTACCTGCAGCGGAGCATTGTCCCATCCGTGGGGCGAGATTGCCTCGACCAGTGTCGAAATAGCGGATATCAGCACAACTATAAGCAATGATCTCCCGGACAGCTCAAACTGATGTGAAAGGGCAAACCATGCAGCTAAAGCCAGTCCCGACGCAATGAAAACGGCGCAAGAACCTTCCAGACTCCTGGTTGCCCTGACTCCACTGATGGCAGGTACTTTGTACTCGTGCTTACCGAAGCGTGTCCCAACCGGTTCTGCAACAGCGTCCCCAAACCCGGTTACAAGATACCCAAAGACGGCAGTGGCGGGGAAGAGAATGTTGCTCAGCAGACCTCCTGTAAGCGTCGCGAAATAGGCTATGACTATATAGTACGTGCGCCTTGGCGCATCCTTCTCCCGGGCCATTGCCTCATACATGACGTGGCCCGAGCCCCTTAGAAGCGCATACGCGATCACCAAACTCGTCATGCCTCCAAACAGGCATACGCCGGGGGTTCCCCATAACCAGTGGACCACCACGACCGTGCCAAAGATGAGAAAATGAAAAACCTTTCGTGTGTACCCGGTCTTGAACTTCCTGCGTGTCTTCAAAAGTCCGGCAAAAATCAGGCATGCTGCAGCCCATGCCAACGCCACCGGGCCGGCAACTGCGAGAGTAGTCGCGTCAGGAAGATTCACGACAAAGAAACGCACTATATCCTCAGCAGAAAAAGTCATGGATTGTCCATCCGAACAGATCAGCGCCGGGAACACTCCCCATGCCGTCACTTCCGTGCCGACCAGTCCAGGTTACGGGTCGAATACATCACGATTCCCAATACGATGAAAAGACCTGCCGTCCCGAACAGCAGTGAGTAGTCCTGCAACTGCAGCACGACGTACAGATACGTGTAAATAATGAACAATGCCGCCGCAATAATAGTAGTTCGTCTTCCGCTCTCCAGCACTTTGAGACTGTAAAGGATGATGAGGAGCGCGGCCTGCCGCGTCTTCTCCGTCCGGTGGTTATGGTTCTCCTGCCAGACTTCCCCACCAATCTACTTTTGGCTAAGGTACAGTTGCTTGATCTCGCTTTTTGATAGTGCGCGGTTGAAGATCATTACTTCGTCAATAAGCCCGACCCAGCCTTGGGTTCCGTGTACGGAACCAATTTGAGTTGGCATATCCCTATCATACGAAATCGAGAAGTGGTCTGGGTGTTCCTGGCTATCAATGACATTGCCATCCAAGTATACAGTGTAAGAGCTATTGGTCGGACCAGACTCCAGCGTAATGGTGAGCATTTGCCAGGAGTCTGGATGAATACCGACAACCTGGCCGACGGATCTGATGTCCTCGTCCTTCAGCGTATCAGACAGTCCGAGATCCTCAAATCCTGTAGTATTAATCCGAGTTGTTAGGGGATCCTTGCCACCACGTGGGTCACCGGAAGCAATAATCTGCCCGCCTTGTCCCGGAGGCAGGTGGGAGTTAAACCAAGCATTGATTGTAGTGTCAGTGCAGCCATCAAGGAATCGTTTGTTTTCCAAGGCAATGTGGGCTCGCCCGTCGAACTCATACGCCCCACCAACCTTGCCTTTATTTGTCCACTTTGCGCCATGGACCTCGCCATGATTCCCCCGTCCCCTCAGGTCAGTTACTTTGGCGCCTTCATCCTTATCAAAAGAGTAGTAAAGAACAAGACCCTTATCGACTATTCCTGTCGTATAAACGTAGATGCTTCTCACATACTGAACTCCGAATGATACTTCTCCGAAGACGGTTTGAAGTTCTATTGGATCGAGACTCGGAACCCCGGTCAGTCTGTCGCCGTTTTGCAGTTCAATAGTTGCTGTTTCGTGATCGTCTTCGATCGTGATGCTCGCGATTTGTTTCAAAGGGATGTCCATCTTCGCGTAGGATGTCTGGACGGGGATTGACTTCACACTTGGAACGCCGATAATGTGCGAGCCGTCGCTAAGGTCAACCGCGAGACGAGGCGGGGCGCTTTCCTTGGGTTCATCCGCAATAACCGCACTAACGAGAAGAGCGACGAAAAGGCAGACTGCGAATTGGGTTTGTTTCCTTGCGCGCATGATTATTCCTCCTTTCTATGTCGGTCCAACAATAATTAGACTGATCCGCATAAGATGCGGAATTCTGATTTCCTGTCCATATAAGACACCGTCGGTTCTCCGGGAAAATTAATCATAATCTTAGTTTTTCCTTACGCTTGTCCCTAACAAGCGCTTTACATTACCAAGTAAACATGCAAAAAAAATACCCCTCTCACGCCGGCGCCCAGCCTTGCGCCCTGGTTTTGTCGCGGGCCGGCGCCTCTTCATTCGCATGGGCAGCATCCCTTATGACTTTTTCCAGTTCGCGAAGGTACGCTTCAAAACGCCTGAGTCCTGCCGGAGTGATGCGACACAAGGTCTGGGGCCGTTTGCGATGATATCCCTTCCACACCTCGACCAGGCCAGCCTTCTCCAGGGCCTGAATGTGGCGGCTCAGGTTGCCGTCACTCAAGGAGCAAAGGTCTTTCAGTTGGTTGAATAAAAGCCCTTCCCGGTGGGTCGAAAGGGAAGTGAGGATTCCCAGCCTCGCCTTTTCGTGCATGATGCGGTCAAGGCCCTCGTAAGCATATCGACCGGACTCCTGTTCATTCTTGTCCTTGCGAGTCATGGCGTCTCCTTTCCAGGTTCCAATAGAGGATCAAGCCGCTGAGGATATGACCAACTCCGAAAGGGATTCCTATTTCCCAAGGCGAAAGGCTTACGAGATCGAGTTCGACAGCCCTTCGCAACAGTACGCAACCGCACAGGATATAGAAAAGGGCCAACCAGCCGATCATCCTCGGCAGGAACGGTTTGGACGCGTTCAACCCGAGTCCGTAGAGCAAAGCCCAGATTCCCGGAAGAAAAGCAATTAGACTCCTGTCTTCCGGGACAAGAAAAGCGATGGTCAGGATGAGGCCGACCGCCAGGCTCGGGGCCAACTGCCCAACGACCACGGCCGTTCTTTGCCTGGCATGAGTGTCCTCTTCCCGGAGGTAGCCGTTAATCACGCTTCCCCCAATGATGAGAAACGCCGCGACCGCGACGAGTATCCAATAGAGGACGAAAATCCGTGGATCGACGCCGCTGACGATAAACGGCTGAATCCACGCCGCGACAATAGCCAGGATGCCCGATAGAACCGCCGGAACGGCTCGATAGCCGCGATACATCTGGCTCTTTGCCAGATGCTCGTGGATTTCTGAAATCTGCTCCAAGGCCTTGTCGATCCGCATGAGACCACCTCTCCAACGCTTTTCTAAGAAGAAGTATATCCATTCACTTTGCAATGTCAAGTACTTTTTGATGCATGGCAAGATCTTAAATCGCGGGGACACAATACTGATTTCTTATCCCTCCCCATCTCCGTCCTTCCTGGGCCGTCCTGCCCAGCCCCGCCAGCACGGGTTGCCTCATCGCTTGCTAATACACAAGAACGGCCGGTCGTCGGCCGCTTATTCGGTGCAGCGTTCCTGCAACGAGAGCAACCGAGCCCGTTACATTCTCCCTCGCACGGTTTCCACCCAGTGGATGGGCTGAATTCCAGTCGCGTCGAGAATCTGATGACGGCAGCTGAACCCACAGGCAACCACCGAGGTTTCCCCATCAACACTTCGGATTGCGGGAAACAACCGGTCTTCTCCGATCTGGAGGGAAAGATCGTAGTGCTCCCTCTCGTAGCCGAACGAACCCGCCATGCCACAGCAACCGGAGTCAACTTGCTTCACTGAAAGATTTGGGACCTTGGCCAGCACTTCTTCCATCGCGGTTGTACCGTAAAGGGATTTTTGATGGCAGTGCCCGTGGATCAGAATCTTTTTCAACGGTGAGGTAAAATCGCAATTCAATTTCCCTGATTGAATCTCACCGGCCAAAAAGACATCAATCATCATGATATTCTCAGAGATACGATGGCCAAGGGGCTCATCGTCTATCAAGTCTGGCAAATCATCGGTTAAGGCAGAAGCGCAACTTGGTTCACAGACCACAACTTTCATTCCCTGCTGAATATATTCATCCAGAGCTCGCAGGGTTTTCTCCCCCTCTCGCTTCGCGTCCCGCAAGAACCCATGAGAGATCCGGGGACGCTGACAACATCCTGCCCGGGCCAGGATCACTTCGTATCCACAGGACTCCAACAGTTGAACGGCGGATATTCCGACATTTGGCTCATAGTAATGGATATAGGTATCATCAAATAGCACAACCTTGTTGCCGATGTTCGCATTCTGTTTTGGATGGTTCCCGAACCAGCGATGAAACGGCTTGCTTGCATAATCCGGAAGGCATCTCCGACGATCGATTCCTGCTAATTTCTCGAGCATTACCCGGAACAATAGGGTTTTCTGAATCCAATTTACCAGGGGAGCTTTCCAACCGGAGAAAAAACTCGCCATCTGGATTGATCTCCGAAGAAAGTGATCGCGAAGCGAGAGCCCGTGGCGGTCGTGATAGATTTGAAGGAATTCGCTTTTCAGCCTTGCCAGATCGACATTGCTGGGGCATTCAGATTTACACGATTTACAGGACAGGCAGAGATCCAAGATATCGAACAACCTTTTGTCTGTTAAACCGCCAGGACCCAGTTGACCTGTCATCGCCAACCGCAGGGCATTCGCCCGACCCCGAGTGGAGTGCTCTTCTTCCTGGGTGGCACGGTAGCTCGGACACATCGTTCCAATCAGAGTTTGTCGGCAGGTACCCACTCCTGTGCAAAACTCCACTGCGGAGGCAAAACTACCGTCTTCTCGATAGTGGTATTCGGTGGGAAAGGAGGGGGTCTGGTAGGCAGTCCCGTACCGGAGGTGTTGATCCATTGGAGGGGATTCCACGATATTGCCGGGATTCATTAAGCCGGCAGGATCAAAGAGTCGTTTCACTTCCTTGAAAGCCCCATATAGCTGAGAGCCAAAGAACCTTTCCATAAAGGCGCTGCGCACCCGCCCGTCGCCGTGTTCCCCACTCCAGGAACCGCCGTACGACTTAACCAGCTCAAACGTTTCGTTTGCAATAGCTTTCATTCTCTCGATGTCGCTTTGCCTCTTCAGATCGAGAATCGGACGGACGTGGATCACCCCAACGCTCGTGTGGGCATACATCGCCACTTCAGTTTCGTGCTTCTTGCAGATGTCGAGAACCCGGTCAACGTATTCCGGTAGCACCTTGACTGGCACGCAGGCGTCTTCAATAAAGGGAATCGGTCTGCGGTTTCCTTTCATACCGAGCATGAGCCCCAGGCCGTTCTTCCTGACGGTCCAAACCCTGTCCTGATCCTCCGCGGTGAGCTGAATGGGGTATGCATATCCTAGCCCCTGACCTCGAATATCCGCGATCATCGTTCTCACTTTATCCTCGGCTTCTTCGGGAGAATCCCCGAAGAACTCCACAAACAATATCGCTTCCGGATTGCCTTCCATGAAATCGCACAAGGGAGCGATGGATAGATTCTTCCGTGCTAGTTCGATCACGACCTTGTCGAAGATCTCCACGGCGGAAGGTTTGTGGGCAAGTATCGGAGCAACCGCCTGGATACTTTCCTGAAGACTGGCGAAGTGGACAACACACAGCGCAGTATGCTTCGGCAAAGGCTCCAGGTTGATCCTGGCCTCAAGTAGTGTTCCCAGAGTCCCCTCACTGCCCACAATTAGTTTGGAGAGATTCCATTGATCGGTGTGAATGAATTCATCTAGATTAT
>CAYVXD010000135.1:0-10997 GCA_964454265.1 uncultured Candidatus Sumerlaeota bacterium
GCTTGAAAGGATTCATCCTGAAGGAGATCCCTCCCCTTCACTTTGTTCAGGGTCGGGATGAGGGGTCGGAGGTAAAACTCCCCGACCCCTCAGTTACAATAACCGCATTTTTTCCGTTTCGCGGACTCTGGGCCGACATTGCCAGCAAAAGTTCTTTCAAACAATGCAGGGGAAAATTGATGAGAAGACCATTCGCGCCATATGGTCTTTTGGGGCTCTTAAATTTCGGATGGTTTTAATCGGAACCAGGTGCTTGTCTCCAAATTTTGGTTCTTCTAAAATATTTGTGCACTTCTGCAATAGCAATTCCCGCCTGGCATGTGAAAGAAGCTCCGAAGGAAGACAGCATAATCGTCGATTCAAGATCAATGACGTTGGAATTGTTCGACAAATTGTTGTAGCGGTCGCATTCATGCGACAAATGTGCGATTATGGATTTTCAATAATTGTTTGGGTAATTATACATAGTAGGGGCACGCTGCAGCGTGCCCCTACAAGACGCCATGCAGGCAGCGAATATTCTTGACAATCGCAGGGGTGACCCGCCGCGGCGGGCGTGTTCGCCCGTTATCTCTTCGATTACGCGGCATGCGCTTCTGATGTAGCTTCCGACCCGGGCGGATTCACTGCATATTTGATCGTCGGATAAATCCGACCGCTACAACGTGGAAAACCATTGCTAATATGCCCTCATTAGACAAAGCCTCATTAAGGCGATACGACTCGCCTCCTGGCAATTTCTCTATGACAATGCATTAATGGCATTCTTATAATGAATTTGTTTTTATTGCACAAAAATCTTAGAAGAGCCCAAATTTTCAGTGTTTATGTGCATGAACTATTTTTATAGTGAGCCGTAAGCAAGTGGCTCCGCGTCACCACTATTGTCTTTGGCGAAAGGGGCAGATGTCGAAGTTTGCACAGGATAGAGCGTCTTCAGGCCAGTCAACCGGCGGTATCGTACAAGGCCTTTCCGGTCTAAGGGGGGAATTGAAAGTGGATGCGTGTCCGAGCACTAGACGCGGTGCGGTTGATTGGAGCGATATTGTTCCAGTCTCTGCTCGACCTCGGCAATCCACTCAGGAGGCTGTGTATTGCGCGAGAGCCTGAGTGCTTGCTCTGCCGTTGCACATGCCTGTTCGAATTCCCCAGCCTCTGCATAGGCTGCGGCCAGGGTATCTAGTATCACCGGATGGCGCCCGCCTGAAAGCGCATTGGCCTGCTGTGCCAGGCGCACTGCTTCTTCTCCATTGCGCACGGCGGCATCCTTTGAAGTGGCAAGAATCCAGGCGAGATTCGTGAGCGCTTCAATCCAATCGGGTTTAAGCCGCAGGGCCTTGCGCAGATGAGACTGCGCGCCTTTAGGATCGTTCAGTTCAGAAAACAAAACGCCCATGCGATAATGAAGGATTGGGTCTTCCGGCCGAAAACGAAGGGCTTCCTCCAGCTGTGCAGCGGCATCGCGTGTACGTCCCACTGCTTTGAGCAATTTACTTAGGTCAAGCCGAGCCTCCACGTCCTTAGGGTCCAGGTCTATTGCCTCTTGCAGATGAGTTATTGCCTTCTCCCGGTGTCCCAGAGCGGTAAGGGCTTTGGCAAGGTTGACGTGGGCATTGGGAAGGTCAGGGTTCAATATGAGTGCGCGTTCGAAATGGCTGGCCGCCTGCTCTACTGCTCCCTTACCAAACAATGCGGTTCCCAGGTTGATGTGGGCATCGGTCAAAGCAGGCCGTCGCTGCAACGCCGCCTCGCAGTGTGCAATTGCCTCATCCCACTGCTTTTCTTGAATGCAAAGCACTGCGAGATTAACATGCGCCTCGGTGGAATCCTTATCTATTTCCAGAGCTGCACGCCACTGGGCTTCAGCACCTGCGGTGTCGCCGAGGTGCAACAAGCACACTCCTTGCCCGAGGCGTGTCAGGGAATCATTCGGATTCAGGCGAGAAGCCATCTGATAATGGTGAAGGGCGCGATCGATTTGACCGCGATCGACTAATGCCCGTGCCAGATTGTAATGCGCGGTCGCAGCTTGCGGGTTTTTCTTCACCGCGTCGCTGAAGAGAGTTTCCATATCCTTATACAAGGAAGCCTGGCTCCAGGTCAGGACGCCCATTCCCGCAATTAGCAACACGCAGCTGGGAATGACAACGACGGACCGAACCAACCTTTTTGCCCGAAACAGTCGTACCAACCATGCCCCTACCAGGGCGAATAGCCCCAGACTTGGAAGATAGACTGCGCGATCGTTAACAAATGTCATAGCTGTAAAATAGGGTTGGTCAATGAGATTGAGGACAGGCGCAATCGAAATGCTGAAAAAGAGTAGGGCTGCCAGAAGGCCACGTCCGATTTTGCGCCGCAGCAACCACAACGCCACTAACACTGACAAGAACGCCACTAAGTAGATCCATTGCCCCAGACTGCTCGGATTAATATCCCAGCGTGGATAAATTGTCATCAGCGGATGAGGCCAGAGCAACTTCCCTACGTAGAACCAAATGCCCTGCCCCGCAATTACTAGCCTATTGAGCAAAGGTAGAGCCGAGGCAGGTTGGCTGCCCAGGAAAAAATAGACGTGGATCGCCGCAATTACCGCACCCAGAAGGAAAAACGGAATTAGCCGAAGCAACACTCTCGCGTTTAATCGGTCTCCGCGATACCAGTGCCATAGACCCAGCGCAATCGGCAAAGTTACTGCGATCGTCTTGCTGAGCATTGCGCCGGTGAACAGTGCCAGGCTCAGCACGTAAAACCTACTTGATTCTTCACGGACAAATCGTTCATACGCCAGCGCTGATAAGAGGTAAAACAGCATGGCGAGCAGACTTTTTCGTTCGACCACCCACGCGACGGATTCCACCTGCATTGGATGCAGTGCAAAAAGTGCAGCAGCAACCCATGCGCCTGCACTACTTATCCCGACCATTCGGCGGAGCACAATCCATACAAGAATTGCATTCAGCGCGTGCAACAGCACATTGATAAGATGATAGCCAAAAGGGGCAGCACCCCACAGTTGATATTCGATCCAAAAGCTCGTGAACGTTAGAGGCCAATAGTGACTCAGGGGAATATAGGCTGGCTTGCTCCAGATGATCCAGAGTCCCCGAAGTGAGCGATTGTGCGGGTTCTCGGCAATGGCATCGGCATCGTCCCAGACGTAGCCGCCACGAAGCGCAGGTAGGTAGAACAGAATTACCAGGAGGACTAGAGCAAAGATAGGCAACACTCGGCGTGTGAAGTAAGCATTCCGGACAAAAGTGGCAAAATTTGCATACTTCATTTTTTACTTCTCAGCGGCGTGTGGGCTATGGCGGTTTCGCTAGCCCATGTTTCTTTTAGATCTGACAGGATGGCTTTTCGCTGTTGTGCTCGCCAGGTCAATTCGAGGCCAGGGCGTGCCTCTTCAAAGGTCATTGTTCGGCGCGGCTCCACGTCTTCTAGTTTCGCCAGCCAATAGCCTTTTGGAGTGACCATTGGCGGACTGATCTCGCCACGCTTGAGGGCAGCCAATGTAGTGTCAACGAGAAATGACGAGGGCATTTGCACCCAGCCGATATCACCTCCCGACGCAGCACTAGGCGCAGCCGAAAACTGCCGGGCCATCTCAGCGAAGTCCGCTCCTAAGATAATGCGCTGGCGAATTTCACGGGCACGGTCACGCACGGTGCGCCGCTTAAGCCATCCTTCAGCAGTTGTTTCAGCTGTCCAGGCGTTGGATGTGAGCAGTATCTCCCTGGCACGCTTGCGTGGCGAAACACGAAGCCGGTCGAGCCGCTCATTGTAGAGCGCCTTCAGAGCCTCTTCCGAGGGGGACTCTTTATTCAGAAGATCCTCCACATATCGCTTCAGGAGCAAGAAATTCTCATGCCAAACCATTTCCTCTCGCGTCGTCTTTTCCTTTTCCGACGCATACTGTTTCCAGGTCTTACGGAACTCTTCGGGTGATTGTCGCAAGCTTCTAACCCTCTCATTAGCGAGCACCCGGGCGGTCATGGAAGTGAGCTGATCCGCTGTGAATTGCGGTTGCGAGGGTGGGAGGCGGCGTCGGACATAGAGGATGTTCCATCCAGAACGAGTTTTCCAGGGACCGCCAATCGTGCCTGGCTGAGTCTGGCGTACGTGGGAGGAAAATGTCGGTCCACGATCCTCCAACGAAATCAACCCTAGAGAACCTCCATTTTCGGCACTTGGCACATCGCTCCAGATCCGCGCCATTGCCTCGAAATTCTCAGTCGTGAGCTGTTCCTTGATACGCTGGGCGCGTTCCCTGAGGGAAGCCCGCTCAGAATCCCTATGTGCCCGGGAGGTGTCTATAAAGAGATAGGAGACTTCGAAGCGCTCGCGAAGCGGGCGGATCCAGCCGTATGCCGCTGCCATACCAGCAACCGTTGAGGATGGTGGAGTTTCCCGGCGCGCCAGAGCCTCAGAAAGATATACGTTCTCAAGGACCTGGCGACTCCAGTCCAGCATCGCACGTTCATTTTCTGTCAGCGTATACCCCTCACTACGCGCTCGCGCTGCCAGCCAAGTATCAAAGGCAAAATCCTCACGCATTCGCCTCCAGCGGTCACACTCAGGAAAATCATCGTAGTGACGCTCCTCAATCCAGAGGGTGCTGAGCACTCGCTCAAGCGTTTTTGTCGAAGGCACGTCCGAATGTGCCTGGGCCGTCGCTACAAGACATAATAAAAACAGGACCCCAAACCGACTGGTCCAGGGTCCATTCTCAAAACCATTCCAAGATATAATCATTCGTACTGAGGCCAATCCGGAACGTTCGTTGGGTTGACAATGGCCGAGAAGTCGTCCACGTAGATGCTCCGCGTGCCTGTGCCGTCGATGAACTGCCCAAATCCGAATTGTCCCTTGGTGACTGTTGGGCCTTCGGTAGTCCAAGTGATCGTGGCGCCGCTAATCAGGGTACCATCTATATAAAAGTCACCCTGCGGCAAGTTGTTCCCCATCACCGCCTTGAACGTATGCCACGCATCTCCACCGCTCCAGAATGAAGCCTGAGAAACAGTCTTCAGGAAACCGCCCAGAATGATCTGTACTCTGCAGCGGTTTAGGACGTCGTCGTTGTACTGAGAATGAAGGCGGACGTATTGCCCGGCGGCTTGGTCCACAAAGACCACGAGCATCTGGTAGAGATAATCATCCGGTTCTGCTATTCCGCTTACCTGGGGGACAAAGATTTTGGCTTCGGCGGTGTAGTTGGTATCCGTAAGATCACCAGCTTTCCAACCGTGAGTGGCGTAGGTAGCGGCGTTGTAGGTCGACTTGCCAAAGTAACCGTCGCTCCCGCTGGGCGGGTTGATGGTCACCGTGCGCCAGTCCACATCTGAGGCGACACAGGTGAGGGTACCAGTAGTATTAAACCACTCGGTCCATCCGGCGACGGGACCTCCAGATGCGAACGGGTCTGAAAACGGCAGCGCACCATAGGCAGTAACTCCAATACACATTACCAAAATAAATACTAACACGTAAGCTTTTTTCATGCAGTTACCCTCCTTTCCTTCTTAGACTAAAAAAAATGACTCTACCCCTAAAGTTTATCTATTACGTACAATGTTGCCCCATGAATGTCAATAAAAACTTTACTACAGTTAAGGCGGGAAAATTGCACAGACCGCCTTTTGGATTTTTTCTATTCTTGAGTCTGCTCCAAGAAGCCGGTTGTGTCTTTTTTGATTAGAAATTGCCACAGAGCCGCAGAGGCACGGAGAGTTTTTAAGATAAGTATTCACAATCCTATGCTCTGTGTCTCGGAGCGTCCGTGGCATTGTTTCTTATGATGTGCCCTTAGCCCAAAGACCTTTTTACAGTGGCGTGGTTCTTTAAACAGGCAAATTGCCCTCTTAAGTGTTTTAAGAAAGTACCCTGTTAGCGTTTTAGTCTAGCATGGGGGCGTCAATCGTAAAAGTGCCAATGGCAGACAGCCGCCGTGTTGACAAGCGAAACGATCAGGTCACGCGTGATTGGTCCGAAGTGTGATTCGACGGTTACCATTATGGGGGAAATATGGGGGGGGAATAAGGGAATACGGACGGGTAATGTATTTCGCCTTTTTCGTCCCGGTTTCTGGCCTTTCAGACTACGGCCAAGGAGCGTTTCCAGATTTTCTATGAAATGCATCCCGCCGGGTCGGCCGCCCTGTGTAGGTGTTCTTCCTGATTTCCCCCTCTTGTGCCTCCCCGGCCCCTCTATTTAACCTGTCCCCGTACCAGCCCGTACCTGCAACTGATCAATTATATCTTGCTCGCGTTGCCAGGCGAAGTCAAGTCCAGACAAACATCGTATTAAGCTGACACGGAGGACATGCTCAATGATGCACATCACCACCAAATAAATACGGCGTAGAAGATATTTGTTGCATGACGACCAGTTTAAGGTAATAAATAGAACAATTAAAAGTAGAAACCAAAGGAATGTCTTGCCCAGTGAGGAATTATACTCAAGGAAGGTTGATAAGATGGGCAATAGTGACGATCCAAGACGCAATCTGGCATCCGTCTCCGTTTTGCTGGAAGAACCTCAAATTGAAGCCATGGTGGCAGAATATTCACGACCCATAGTGCTGGATGCCATTCATAATGTTCTGGCATGGTTCAGGGACAATCTTAAAACAGGTGATCGCTGTCCCGCAATCAGCGACATCGTTGCCAGGGTGCATTCGGCCCTGCTTCAAAGTCAGTCGGAAAGGCTGCGTCCTGTCATCAATGCCACAGGCATTATCTTGCACACAGGACTTGGCAGAGCTATTCTGCCCCAGCATGCGGTTGATGTGCTGGCAGGGCTCAATCGCTTTTGCAACCTTGAAATAGACCTGGAAACAGGACTCCGTGGCAAACGACACTATATGACCGAGTATTTGCTGACGAAAATCACAGGTGCTGAGGCGGCACTGGTGGTAAATAACAATGCTGCTGCCACCCTTCTCATTTTAACGGCGCTGTGCAAAAATCGAGAGGTCATCATCTCTCGCGGCCAGTTGATCGAGATAGGTGGCTCTTATCGCCTGCCCGACTGTATTCATCAGAGTGGTGCCATAATGGTTGAAGTGGGGACGACGAATAGGACCCATATGCGCGACTACGAGCAGGCACTTTCAGAAAACACTGGCGTTGTCTTGCGAGTCAACCCAAGCAATTACCGCATCGTGGGATTCACCCAGGATGTAGCAATTGCCGAGCTCGTGAGTCTCAAACAGAAGCAGCCGGTGATTGTCGTTGATGACCTCGGTTGTGGGGCATTGGTCAATCTGGAGGAATACGGTCTGCCGAAGGAACCCACCATGCAGGACAGCATTGCCGCAGGGGCGGATCTGGTTTGTTCCAGCGGTGACAAATTGATCGGCGGCCCCCAGGCAGGCATCATTGTGGGCAAAAAAGAATTGATCGCCCGAATGAAAAAACATCCTCTGAGTCGAATGTTACGCGTATGTAAAATGACCGATATGGCTCTGGAGCAAACTCTCCGACTCTTTCTTATTCCGGATACGCTAATTGAGAATAACCCAACCTTAAGGATGCTGACCACACCTGCTGAAGCTCTCAAGAAAAAGGCAATAAAATTGAAAAAGATGATCGAGAAGGAGAAACTTGCTATCGGTATCAGGGTGGCGGAAGATGAAAGCGCCACAGGTGGTGGTGCTTTACCCGCTACTCCGATCAAGACGTTTGTGCTGATGCTGAGCTCATCCGCCCTGTCACCTGATCGCCTGAGCTACCTTCTCAGGCAGAACGAGCCGCCCATAATTGCCAGGATCAAAAACGACGAGGTGCATCTGGATATGAGGACACTCCTTGAGGGTGAGGAGAAGGCCATTTTGCAAGCGTTGATAAGGATAGCACATTAAGAATTTATGAATTTTCAAGTTTGAATTAAGAATACTATGATTTTTTCCAGTAGCATGGATGCGGATAGGATGCCAATTCGGTGGCATAAACGCAATACTGCGGCTATTTATAGTTAGGCGACATTGAGCTTTGGATATAAGGAACCTAAAGCTGAAGGAATTAAGTCGAAGAGCAAATTCTTTCTATGATTCCAAGCAGCTCTTGTGGGTGATTATTTGTTTTGGCATTGTGTTACGCCTTGCTCAATACCTGTCTAATCGTGCATTATGGCTGAATGAAGCCTACCTTGCATTAAATATCGTTAACAGGTCGTTTTCAGAACTTCTGCAGCCATTGGACCCTTTTCAAGCTGCACCAATAGGCTTTTTAATTGTTGAAAAACTCCTCGTTCAAATATTTGGCAACAGCGAATATGTACTCAGGCTATTTCCCTTCCTGTGTGGAATAATTTCACTCTTTCTTTTCTGCAGGTTGGCAACACATTACATCGCAACGAAAGCTGTTCCAATTGCTCTTGGCCTTTTCGCGGTTTCAGATAGTCTGATTTACCATTCATCAGAGGTTAAACAATACTCAAGCGATGTAGTTATAGGGTTACTATTATTATACGTTGCGGCAATTTATATCCAATCAGAAAGATTGACTACTTCACGGATTGCTCTCTTTGGAGCTATTGGAGCAATTGCAATCTGGTTCTCGCATCCTGCTGTATTCATTTTGGCAGGCGTAGGAGCGAGCCTAGCCTTATTCTGTTTAGGCGCAAAGGAATGGCCAAGAATCGCTCGGCTTTCAATTATATATTCAATTTGGATACTGAGTTTCGCCGCTTGTTATTTTGTTTCCCTCCGTGATTTAAGTCACCATGAGCGTTTACTGAGCCACTGGAGTGGCGGTTTTATGCCTTTTCCACCTATGGCTTTCTCTGATGCTAAATGGTTTGTCAAAACCTTCTTTAAGATTTTTGACGAACCAGCAGGATTATCTCTACCTCATATTGCAGGATTAACGTTTCTCATTGGTTGTATTTCAATGTTCTTCGCGAAAAAGAAAGCGCTTCTTGTCTTGATATCTCCGATACCTTTTGTCCTGTTAGCATCTGGACTTCACAGCTATCCATTCAGCGGGCGGTTGTTATTATTTGTCGCTCCTTTTCTGCTGCTTTTTATCGCAGAAGGAGCAGAGCAAATCAGAGTTAAAACACGTCATAATTTCCCTATCATAGGAATCGCTCTTATAGGATTATTAGTTTTTCCACCGCTATTATTTGCGAGTTATCATCTCATAAAACCGCGCACCCGTGAAGAGATCAAACCAGTCATAAGCTATGTTGTAGATCATAAGCAGGACGGAGATCTCTTGTATGTCTACTATGGTTCATGGCCAGCATTTGAATTTTATTCGGACAAGTACGGCTTCAAGAAAAGTGACTACGTTGAGGGTGTATCTTCCAGAGATAATCCGAGCAGATACATCGAGGATCTGGATAAACTACGCGGTAAAAAACGGGTATGGATACTTTTCTCCCACGTCCGGAGACGGAAAAGTAAAGGTATTGATGAAGAAAGATTATTTCTGGACTACCTCGACAGCATCGGAAGAAGACTTGATTCTTTTAAGAGTATTGGAGCAGTAGTTTATCTATATGATCTAGGCTAATTGAGAACTGATAGATGATGATATATATTTCAAAGATTAATGCTCAAAGTGGTCTAATAGCATGTTTGCGGTTCGCTCAGCTCTCTTAAATACCTTCCACCTACGGAAGAGCTTCGGCGGACAAGCCGGCACTTTGCGGACCCGCGGACGGTTAGCGAAAATCGGGATGAAAAAGGACAGTCATTAGGAAGATTTTAGCGTTCTCTTGTATTGTCTTATTTTTGCTGGGGTTTCTGACATCTTTTGGCAACATATTAGGGACTTGGTTCTTTCAAATACCGACCAACCTTTTGGCTATTCTAATGGTCAATAAATTGGTCTATGCTGGCAATAAGGTTGACGAGATTATGCTGACTTTGGGTGACAGCGGATGAGGGGGAAATCAAGGATTTCCCCAAATTGCCTTCGCCGAACTTATTTTATGCGCGGACCGTTATCTAAATATTTGACGGTGTGTTAATAAAACAGGAGGTGATCGCAATGAATAGGACGATGTACAGAATCTGTATGGCAATGGTATTGGCAGTGACTTTTGCAACTGGTGTAGCTCTGGCGGAGCAGGTCACAAAGGGGGAAGTAACGGACGTAACAGTTTACAGGGATCAGGCTCTGGTTACTCGCACAGTGCAGGTCGATGGGCCACAGGGGCCTCTGGAAATTGTGGTGACTGATCTGCCCGATAAGATAATTCCAGCGAGTTTGTCTGCTGAATCAAGAGGGGATAGCACGATTCATTCTGTTACGTATCGCACTAAGGCAATCAAAGGGGAGGCGCGCCCGGAGGTTAAGGCTATTGATGAGGAAATCGCTGAGATCGAGAGGCAATTAAGAGAACTCAGCGCAAACGAGCAATTGCTCTTGGTTAAGGAAAAAATTATCGATAGATTGGAGCAATTTACTGCAAGTAGTGCGGAAAAGGAACTGCAGCAAGGGGTTTTGAAGTTTCAGGAGTTGCAACAACTGGCTGAGTACGGCCTGGGCAAACATGAAGAATTTGTGCAAGCGCGCTTGAAATTTCAAGAAGAGAGACGAGAGACAGAAAAGCAAATTGGCCTTCTGAAGCGCAAGCGTTCCGAACTTGCAGCAGGATATAGTCAAATCCAGAGAGAAGCATTGGTGTATCTGACAAAGGATACAGCCCAACCGGTAGCCATCAGTTTTCGCTATTTGGTAAGTCAGGTGGGCTGGTATCCACATTATAATCTGCGCTCAGATGAAGAACGCGACTCAGCAAGTGTGGAGTATAATGCGTTTGTAAGGCAGATGAGTGGCGAAGATTGGAATGGTGTGCGGCTTACGCTTTCAACAGTTCAGCCATCATTCACCGCAGAACCACCGGTGATTGAACCCTTGGAAACAGCCCTGGGTCCGAAAATAGTCTTGAGAGCGGAAGAGGTTGAGCAGGCATTAGGAAGGGTTCAACAGGAACGTTACGCTGCACAAAAGGCGGCAGCTCCCCAAGCTGAGATTTCCGGA
>CAYVXD010000136.1:0-10985 GCA_964454265.1 uncultured Candidatus Sumerlaeota bacterium
GGCCAGCGAAATTTACCTTCGCCTCGGCGAGGCATACATGAATCTGGGCGAGAAGAAGAAGGCCATCGAGAACTGGCGTATCTACTTTGCCCGGTGCCCCGCTGCTCAATATGAATATAACCAGCTCTATGAATGGGTTTCCCTCGAGCTTGATAGACAAATGTGGGCCAAAGAGAGACGGGCCTCCGAAACTTCTACCCCGGCTGTGCCCGGAACGCACGACCAACCCAGCACTCCTGGCTCGCCCTCTACAGCTACTCTATCCTCTCCATGAACCGTGGGAATTCTCTGCCAGAAATGAAACAGGCGAGATCGCTTCGTCTCGCCTGTTTGGATTCATGAGAAGACTTGTGTTTTACATATATGAGTATTAGCTATATCTTATCGGGCACCCTGTCCTGTATGCTAGCTCTGCGTTTCGGTTGTGATAGGTCGGCCTGCTGATTCCTCTGTCCCTTCTGGTCGCGACAGGCGCTCATACAGACCGTCGTAAATTGACACTACCGTAAATCCTACTGCGAGTACAACGAAGAAGAAGATCAGACCTGTAATGTCGCCAATCAGCCATTTCACCACGAAGAACTGAAGCAGACAGTATGCCCAGAAGATCAGGTTGATAATTACGTAACCCTTGAACGGAAATCGCTGCGACTGTTCCGATGCGTTGCTCATGATTTGCCCCCTTATTATTGCTACTGCAATTTCACTTTTTATACAATCTGCCACAGAGGCGCGGAGATACAGAGAATATCACAGAGTAGGTTTCTTTACGGCGCTCTCAGCGGCGTGTGCGCCTCTTTTTGGCTATTCTCCTGGCTTTCGGCTTCCTCGCGGGTTTCTTCGCCCGACGTGAAGCTGCCCGCGTCTTTTTCGTCTTCTTTTTAGCGGGTCTTTTGGCAGCCGATTTCTTTGCTCTCTTCTTCTTCTTTGCCAACTTCTTTTTTGGCTTCTTCGCAACTTTTTTCTTTACGGCTTTTCGTTTTGCTGTTTTTGCACGCGCTCCCGCCTTCTTTTTTATCTCCTTGATTGCTGCATGGGCTGCTGCCAGACGCGCAATAGGCACGCGATACGGCGAGCAGCTCACATAGTCAAGTCCCACCCGGTGGCAAAACACCACTGACCGTGGGTCTCCGCCATGCTCTCCGCAGATGCCGATCTTTAGCTTCGGATTCGCACTTTTCCCGAGCTCTACTCCCTGTGCCACCAGCTGACCGACGCCTTCCTGGTCAATAGTCTGAAATACATCGTCCGCCAGAATGCCCTTCTCAACGTATTCTGGCAGAAACGTGCCCGCATCGTCTCGGCTGAAGCCAAACGTCATCTGTGTCAGGTCGTTGGTCCCGAATGAGAAGAACTCTGCACTTCGAGCAATCTGATCAGCCACCAGCACCGCCCGTGGCACTTCGATCATCGTCCCAACGTGATAGGTGAACTTGACGCCGTACTTCGCCATCACCTCGCTGGCTACTCGGTCAATTACCCGCTTCTGATCCTCAAATTCCTTTACGATGCCGACGAGCGGCACCATCACTTCGGGGAGCACCTTTTTCCCCTGCTTGGTCAGCTCGGCTGCCGCCTCGAAGATTGCCCGGGCTTGCATCTCCGTAATTTCATTATAGCTGATACCCAGCCGGCATCCCCGATGTCCGAGCATTGGGTTGAGCTCGTGCAATTGCCCAACCTTTGCCTTCAGCTTATCAAACGGCACCCCCATGCTTTGTGCAAGCTCAGAGATGGCATCGTCATCTTGAGGAAGGAATTCGTGGAGTGGTGGGTCGAGCAGGCGAATGGTTACTGGTAAGCCCTCCATGACTTTAAAGAGACCCATAAAATCATCCTTCTGGAAAGGCAGGATTTTCGCCAGCGCCTTCTCGCGCTGCTCATGGGAATCAGCGATAATCATCTCGCGCATTGCAGCAATCCGGCTTTCGTCGAAAAACATGTGCTCAGTACGGCATAGCCCGATGCCCTCAGCACCGAAGTCCCGTGCCACCTTTGCGTCTTTCGGCGTGTCAGCATTTGTCCAGACCCCAAGGCGGCGAAACCGATCAGCCCACGTCATCAGCGTAAGAAAGTTCTCGTCCATTTCTGGCTTAATCGTCGCCACCACGCCCTCCATGACTTCACCGCTGCTGCCGTCCAGTGTGATCGAGTCGCCCTCCTTATAAACGCGGCTATTAACCGTGAACTGCTTCTGTGCATAGTCAATAGCAATGGCGCCGCAGCCCACGATGCAGCACTTGCCCATGCCGCGCGCCACTACAGCTGCGTGCGAGGTCATGCCACCTTTTGCGGTCAGGATAGCCCTGGCTGCATTCATGCCGTGAATGTCTTCCGGCGAGGTCTCGTGGCGTACCAGGATAACATTCCTGCCTGCATTGCCTTGCGCCTCTGCGTCGTCCGCGGTAAACACTATCTGCCCGCTGGCTGCACCGGGCGATGCTGGCAAGCCTTTCGCAATTACCTTTTTCTCCGCGTTTGGATCAATCATGGGGTGCAACAACTGATCTATCTGCTCCGGGGCAACGCGCAGCACTGCCTCCCGCTGACTGATCATCTTCTCATTCACCATATCCACGGCGATTCTGATCGCCGCCAGTGCAGTGCGCTTGCCCACGCGCGTTTGTAACATCCAGAGTTTGCCTTGCTGAATGGTGAACTCTATATCAAGCATATTCCTGTAATGACGCTCGAGATTCTCATAAATGCCTTTCAGTTCATTGTAGATCTGGGACATCTCTTCTTCGAGCGAGGGAAGGGGTTTCTCACCTTTTCGTTTCCCAGCGATGTTTATCGGTTGTGGTGTGCGAATTCCAGCCACCACGTCCTCGCCTTGCGCATTGCGCAGCCACTCGCCAAAAAAGCGCCGTTCCCCGGTTGCCGGATCGCGTGTAAACGCAACGCCCGTGGCAGAGTCGTTTCCCATGTTCCCGAACACCATCACCTGCACGTTGACTGCCGTGCCCCAGTGATCTGGAATTTTGTTAATTTTCCGATAGCTCACTGCGCGCTTGCCATTCCACGATGAAAAAACCGCACCAATAGCGCCCCAGAGCTGATCCTCGGGTCGCTCAGGAAATTCGCGACCCAGAAAATCGCGTACCTTTGTCTTAAAAATCCGACACAGCGTCTTGAGATCCTCGGCATCAAGATCCGTATCAAGCTCCACGCGTTTCGCCTTCTTCATGCGATCCAGCTCATGCTCCAGCTGCTGGCGGATGCCCTGCTTCTTCTGTTCTTCAGGTAGCCCGACCTGCTCAGCCTTCTCCATTACCACGTCCGAATACATCTGAATGAAGCGACGATAGGCGTCGTAGGCAAAGCGCTTGTTCTGCGTCCTGGCAATCAAGCCCTGGATGGTCTCGTCGTTCAGGCCAATATTAAGTACCGTTTCCATCATCCCAGGCATACTGACCTGCGCACCTGACCGTACCGAGACCAGCAGTGGATCGTTCGGGTCGCCAAACTTCGCGCCCATTATTTTCTCTACCCGCTTCATCGCCTTTTCAGCTTCCTGGCGCAGACCCTTAGGGTAGGTTTTTCCGTGGTCATAATAGTGGGTGCACACTTCTGTGGTGATTGTGAACCCGGGGGGAACAGGAATGCCAATATTGGTCATTTCAGCCAGGTCTGCACCCTTCCCGCCCAGGAGATTTCTCATATCAGTACGACCAGCCGCTTTTTCTCCACCAAAGAAGTACACGTATTTCGGACTCATTAAAACGCCTCCTCCAAATTAAATTTGTATACAGCTGTAACCGCGGTACACGGAGAAACTAGTGCATCACCACAGTAGTTATGGTGTATAATATACATTGCAGGCTCTAGGTGTAGCGCCGCCGTCCCGGTTCGCCGTGGCGAATCGTGAAGGCGTCTCGCCTTCACACCCGGAGGGCAGGATGCCCTCCAGACTGCCCGCCAGAGGCGGGCGCTACTCATCAAAACAACGTAGGAGGACTACTAGCTTCTCTATGCTCGGGTCAGCATCGTCTTCTTTCTACGCGTTGCGCGCTTTACGTGCAGCCACCGAGGCCGGTGGCTAAAGTACGCTAAATGAGTAATGCACAGGCAATCCGATGCGCCGAATTTTTTCACAATCACCTGAGCATTGGAGCGACGTAAAATTCGTCCGTTTAGCAAACATTCCCGCTCCGCCCTTGTCAAATACTTTTTTTCTCCGATAAGCTGCGCGTAACGAAGCAGAAAATCGATGTGCCATCGCCGTTTTTTATCGTGCCGCCAGTGGCGGTCCAGCCGCTTCTGCAACCCCTTTTTCGCCCGGCCGGTATAGACGTAATAGCCGCGCGGAAACCAGTAGCATCCGAGCCGCCCGATCTGAATTCGACGACCGGAGCGGACAAAGATCAGTAGATGATAGACGCCGGAATTTATCATATTGTCGAGCTCGCGACGTTCGCATTTCGTCCACTTGTGTTACTAAGAGCCCCTAATAAAATTAACATTTTAAGAGCGCATAACAAAACGAAATATTAAAATCAGACGGCACAAGGTGCGCCAGATTAAGCATTTGCTGGTGCATGGGCGTCCCGCCGGGTCGCCCCTACCTTTCCCTCGCACGTCGTGTCGTAGTGGTTACAATTTCATTTTGATAGGGACTTGCTCTGTTGAAAACCTCCAGATGCACGCATTGCAATATGTTTCGCCCTTCAGGGTGAATCCTTCAGGGTGAACCCTTACAGGGCTGGTGTAATGGGGGAGAATTTCATTGTCCCAGGGCGTTGCCCTGGGCTCTTATCTTCCGCACCCTTGGCGCTGGATCCAGATTATGTCGTGCCCTGAAAGGGTTCACCCTGAAGGGCATCATATATAAGCCCAGGGCAACGCCCTGGGAAAACTATAGATTAAGGGGTTGGGCCAATGCCAGGATCGTAGAAAGCTCTCTAGTTTTTGCCACTTATGACGAGGCGGTCAGAGCGTTGCGAGGTATTGATCTATTGCCATAGCTGCGGCTTTACCTGCGCCCATGGCGAGGATCACGGTTGCGGCCCCAGTAACGATGTCGCCACCCGCATAGACCCCCTTTTTGGAAGTCAAGCCGGTTTCTTCGTCAGCCACTATGGTGCCCCATTTGCTGCGCTCGATATCAGGCGCTGTGCGGAAGAGGATGGTATTAGAGCCGCTGCCGATTGCATTGACGACCGTATCAACCTCCATGATGAATTCAGAGCCGGGTATGGGGACAGGACGGCGGCGGCCAGAGTCGTCGGGTTCGCCGAGCTCCATACGGATGCATTCCATGGCGCGAAGCCAGCCATCATCGTTGCCAATGAAGCGGGTAGGTGCCATGAGGAAGTGAAACTTGAGTCCTTCTTCTTCTGCGCGCTGAATTTCCTCGATGCGTGCTGGGGCCTCAGCGCGAGTGCGGCGATAGACGATGCACACCTCGTCTGCGCCGAGGCGGATAGAGACACGGGCTGCATCCATCGCAGTATTTCCTGCACCGAGCACAACCACCTTTTTGCCAATGACGATAGGCGTATCAGCCCTCGGGAAATCGTATGCGAACATGAGATTGGTGCGTGTAAGGAACTCGTTCGCCGAGAAGATACCACAGAGATTTTCACCCGGAATGTTGAGAAAACGGGGCAAGCCCGCACCTATACCGATGAAGGCTGCCTGAAAGCCCTGGGCGAAGAGCTCGTCTACGCTGTATAACATTCCGATTATGTAGTCGGTCTTGATCTTCACGCCGAGCGATTGGATGTAGTTGATCTCGGCTTCGACAATTTTTTTGGGAAGGCGAAACTCGGGAATGCCGTACACGAGCACGCCACCGGGTTTGTGAAGTGCTTCGAAAATGGTGACATCATGGCCTTTGAGAGCGAGTTCGCTGGCAGCGGTGAGTCCAGCCGGGCCAGAACCGATTACGGCGACGCGCTTGCCTGTTGGAGGTGGCAGGGGTGGGACTTCAACGGCGTTGTGCTCCCGCTCGTAGTCGGCAACGAAACGTTCCAGGCGTCCGATACCCACGGGCTCGCCCTTCTTGCTCAGAACGCAGTACTTTTCGCATTGATCTTCTTGTGGGCAAACGCGGCCGCAGATAGCAGGCAGGGCGTTAGCCTCTTTGATCTTGCGGCTTGCGCCGATAATGTCACCATCTACAATGAGCTGCAGGAACGCCGGGATATCAATCAGAACCGGACACCCTTGGACACACACTGCCCGCTTGCACTGGAGGCAGCGCTGCGCTTCGAGTCGTGCCTGCTCCGCAGAGTACCCAAGAGGTACTTCCTGAAACGTAGTCTTGCGCAGATGGAGGTCGAGATGGGGCATTTTCTGGCGCGGGATGCGCAGCGCAGCTTTTTTCTTTTCCGGATCTCCCATGTGCTTTCTCGCTTTGGTATTTAGTCGCCCTCCATAGCGACCTTGCGTACATGCTTCTTTTTCATTTGCTTCTGATGGCGGCGATACGCCTGCTCCTCGAGCGGCTTGAAGATTTCCATGCGTTTGAACATCTCGTCGAAATCTACCTGGTGGCCGTTAAACTCAGGGCCATCAACACAGACAAATCGTGTCTTTCCATCCACGGTTACGCGGCAGGATCCGCACATCCCAGTGCCATCAACCATAATGGTGTTGAGACTGACATAGGTAGTGACTCCGTAGGGTTTGGTAATCTTGCACACATTGCGCATCATTATGGGCGGGCCAATGGCGATGCAGTAGTCAATGGGGCTCTTGGCATCGAGTAATTCTTGCAGAACAACGGTGACAAAGCCCTTTTTCCCATAGCTGCCGTCATCAGTGCAGATCAGCAGCTCATCGCTGACTTTGCGCATCTCATCTTCCATAATCACGAATTCTTTCGAGCGGCCACCGAGGATGGTCGTGACGTGATTGCCAGCACGTTTAAGGGCCTGAATAATAGGGTGGAGAGGCGCGATCCCAACGCCGCCGCCAATGCCAACCACACGGCCGAAGTTTTCGATATGAGTTGGGATGCCCAGGGGGCCTACGACGTCGAGAATCTCTTCGCCGGGCTCCATTTCGTTCAGACACGCGCTGGTTTTGCCAACCTCCTGAATGACGAGGGTGAGGGTGCCGCGCTCCGGATCAGCATCAGCGATGGATAGGGGAATACGCTCGCCCAGTTCTGAGATGCGGACGATAACAAACTGGCCACCCTGGCGCTTACGTGCGATCTCGGGTGACTCGATGGTCATGCGTACGATTTTAGGTGCGAGAACAGTTTTTTGGAGAATTTTGGCCATCGCATTTTTCCTTGTGCACTCTGCGTACTGCGGTCGAGTTGTTTACATGGAGATATGCAGGGTATTTGCTCGTTATTTCACATACAGCATGATTTTTGACGATACTTACCTTTCGGTACCATGACACTATAGAATTCGCATAAATTGTAGAGACTACGTTCGGGAAAATCAAGGAAGAAATGACGCCAGCACGATCTTGCAAGATCCGTCAACCCTCGCTTCAGATTAGAACATGGCGTTAATTTAAGGGGCGATCCATTCGGGTAATGGTAGGGACGGGGTTTCCCCGCCCAGGGCGAGGAGACCTCGCCCCTACATCTGCCTCTTTAGCGTTTGTACGAGCACGCAATCTGGCGTGGCGATGGGCGAAGTGCATGCCCTTGATCCTACCTGCTTGTGGCTTCATCGCCCATGGCCTTATTCACCATTAATCCCTTTCATACGCCATATTATTGGGGCAAATCATGCCAACAGCCCATCAACAGCCAATCTCTTTACTTAATTTAGCAGCTCTTTCATTAGGTTGACGGATTAGGGGTATCTTCATCAATGCAGCGCGTGCCCTGCGATTGGAAGCTGAGAGCGCGGCGGTGCATCGGTTTTAAAATGGAAGATCACGCGCTATTGCGGACGCGGACATGGCCAAGGCGAAGTGGAAGAGGAACCGGCTGCTTTCTCTTAATTGCCTGATAGGCGGCCAGCGCTACCTCCAGGGCCTTATAGCCATCTTCGCCGGTGATATCGGGTTCGCGGTTGTTAATAATTGCGTCCACGAATGCCGTAATCATCTCACGGTCAAAATTATCGCCGCCCGACAGGGTAGTATGTCGCATTGTCTTATTCTGGTAAATATTCAAGGTCGTGGGGAAGCAATCGAGCGAAAGATTGCTTTTGGTGCCCTTGAATTCGAGAACAACATTGCCCCAGGTTTTATACGAAGGCGGACGAGACCAGCTCGCATCAAGAGACACAAATGTATCGTCTGCCATCTCGAGCATCAGGAGCGCGCAATCTTCGACCTTAATGGGATAGAGTTTCGTGGTAGATTCGGCATAAACCCGGGTGAATTCTTTGCCAAGCAGGTAGCGGAGAAGATCAACGACGTGGACGGTGTGATCCATGATGGCGCCCCCGCCTGCCAGTTTTTTATTTGCAAACCAACCGCCGGGCATTGTGCCGTGGTTGGTGGTGTTAATGGCAAGAATCTCGCCGAGCTCACCAGAGGCAATGACGTTACGGGCCTGCTGAATAGCAGCACAATAGCGGACAGGGAAGGCCACCTGGAGCTTAACGTTATGGGCGGCGCAGGTGTCAATGAGATCGCGGGCGTCTTCGAGTGTTGTGGTAATGGGTTTTTCGCAAAGGATGTGCTTGCCAGCTTTCGCAGCTGCAATACCCATTTCGTAATGACGCGCATTAGCCGAGGCTATGATCACAGCATCGCAGGGAGCTTCGACCAGGAGGCGTCGCCAGCTGGCGTAGGCTTTGGGCTTGGGAAAGCGACGCGCCATGGCACGGCGCCGTTTGGGGTTATCGTCAGCAAAGGCGGTGAACTTAACGTTTGGCAACTGGCTGAGCACCTCAGCATAGCCAGGGGCGTGGACGTGCTCAAAGCTAAGTAAGGCGATACGGATCATTCGTTGCCAATCCTTTCGCGGCAGATTCCTGAACTAAATCCGCGTGTATCTGCGTGTATCTGCGGTTGCATCTCATATGGTTAAACCACAGATGAACGCAGATAAACACAGATATAGACTAGAGACTTTTTATTTCTATTCTTCCTTCTTATGGCTCTTTGTCAGATCAGTTAGTAGAACAAAGGCTTAAGACATATAACAACTTCATTATTTTTACTCTTGGATAACAAATTCCGCTCCTCGCCGAGTCTCCTATGTGTGATCTTCTTCATAAAAACCAAACCTTTACATAAAAACCAGCCTTTGACGCTTATTATTCCCTCTCCCCCGGCGGGAGAGGATCAAGGTGAGGGGGATTATTCCTCTTCTTAAGTGCTAACTCATTTGACAAAGAGCCTAATATCTAAACCGCAGATTAACGCAGATGAACACAGATATAGACTAAGGACTTTCTATTTCTATTGTTTCTTTTATTTGTAGAGCCTGAGAATTTACGATGAAGCTATTTTATGTTAACCGGTCTGCCGGTTTGTATTGATTCAAGGCAGCTGAGCGAAACGCTCAGGGCTCGCAGGCCAGCGTCAACCGTGATCAGCGGTTTCTTTTTCTGCTCAATGCATTGGATAAAGTGTTTGAGTTCCCTTACGAAGGGACTTTCGAGTTCCGCGCGCTGTGGGACAACCAGGCCGGGTAGAGTGCCGTCGCCAACCGCTTTCTCCGTGAGTGTGAACGAGGTAGCCTTGCGACTGTCGAATTCTATCATTCCTTTGCTGCCACTCACCTCAAGTCGTGTGAAGAAGGAACCGATCGGTTCCGCCCAGCTGACTTCTGAATGAGCTATCATGCCGTTGGCGAACTTCATAATCGCCAGCATGTAGTCACCATGTCTGAGCTGGGTCTTTGCCAGGCCTTTTGCGAAGATACGTTTTATCGGGCCGAAGGTCCAGAGCATGTAATCAAAGTCGTGAATAGAGAGATCAAGGGCGGCGCCGCCACTTGCTTCGTAATCGCCGTACCAGTCAGTGCCGCCGCGGGGAAAGCCACCGCAACGTGAGAAACGCACAATTCCCGGGGTGCCGATTGCATTGCTGCGCACGAGCTGGCGCGTCTGCTCGTATTCCCAGAAAAAACGCACCACATGGCCCACCATAAAGATCTTCTTATAGCCCTGGAGCAATTGCTTGATGGCGCGCGCTTCAGTCAGGGTACGTGCCAGCGGCTTTTCGCAGAGAATATGTTTTTCGGCTGCTACATACCGCTTGAGGAAATCCAGGCGGAAGGTAGTCGGAAGGCAATGGATGACTGCCACGACATCAGGGTCATTGAGAACCGGATCAATGCGATCAGTATAGCGCGCATTATTTGGCTGAGCGAGCTCCTTAGCCTTATCAGAGTTCTTATCAACTACCCATTTGAGTTGAGCCGAGGGAATATGGCGCATTGATGCGGCGTGGATCTCACCCATAAAGCCCGCACCAATTATGGCACATCCAAGCACAAGCGTTCTCCTTCACCCTATCATACAGTCAAACAACTTCAGACCTCTCAAATTTTACCTGGCCAATTCATGCAATGCGTGTACTGAAGGAATGAAACATTGTCAAGGGGATTAAAAGAGCCGCACGGCGCATATTGTAGGGGCATATTGCTATACGCCCTTTTTCTCTTGGCCACAGATTCGCGGAGACACGGATAATAAGATTCAAAGAATGCAAAATGAAAGTTGCAAAAGGCAAATTGCAAATATGACATCCTCTGCGGCACGGCGTCTCTGTAGCAACATTTAAGCAATGATTGTTCGTTTTGTAGGGGCGGGGTTTATCCCTGCCCTTGTTTCTGTGGAGGCGTATTGCAATACGCCCCTATGATCATCATCTCTGTGTCTCTGCGCCTCTGTGGCGATTTATCCGAAATTAATCGTCTAGCGGGAAGCCGGGGAGGGTGAGGCGGTCGAGGCGGACGCGGTCGAGGATGAGGAGGGTCTCTGCATCGTCGGTTTCCTCGAAGTTGAGGAGATCAAAGGCAAGGAGGAGGTTGAGTGGCTCCGGCGTCTCGGGCTTAAAGAGATACACCGGATATTCAAACTGCCGCGCAGGGTCGCTTGAGTCGTAATAGG
>CAYVXD010000137.1:0-10982 GCA_964454265.1 uncultured Candidatus Sumerlaeota bacterium
CAAGGGGAGAGGAAGCAAGGTTGAGCAATGACTGGAGATGCCGAATGGCAAAGAGCACCCTGTCAATTCACCCTATCTTCTTCAAGAAACCTTCAAGCATTAAAAGCAAAATGCAGTTGAGGAAGAAGTCGTATTAGAAGCCTGCAAATACTCAACTTGCTATCTGACACATGACTATTCTTGCTGATCTATCTGACAAAGAACCATATCTCATTTTGACATGATCCAAGTTAAATTATTGAAACCGGACATCTATTTTAAGCGTTCGGCTATTTTCTCAGCGACATCACGAACTCTCTGGTCCGGATCGTTTAACAACGGGACAATGGACGTTCTTAATTCTTGCTTCTTTGTTTTCATTTGGAGGACGTAGAGCATGGTATAACTTTCTTGTTTGAACATTTTTTCAGCAACTTCAGCTCCAAATTGTTTTTTGAGTTTCTCTCTGGTTTCTTGTTTTCGTTTTTCTAAATTGGGGTCAAGGGCAGTACCAATGATAAATAAAGCATCAATGCGCATACAGGGTGCCTTATCTTTTAGCATCGCCTTAAGTGTATCCAGTGCAGGAGCGTCGGGGCCGGTGCCTTTAGCACTCATTTTCTTTATAATTATATCAACAACTCCTTGCAGCTTATCCAGAGCTTCCTGGCAACGGTCAGCATTAGCTCTGTCATTCATTTTCTGATATATCTTTTGTAAATTTCTAATTCCTATTTTTTCAAAGCCAATACCTGCGATTTCATCGAAAGGATGATAAAGCGACTGGCGCAGATGATTGCCAACTGCCACGATTATCTTTGCGCGGTCTATTGCGGTTGGATAATCGCCCTTATCGAGATGAGAATTCGCCTCTTTCCGTAATGCTATACACATTCCCTGAAAGAACTGAGGGTCAGGATGTTTATCGTAGACCGTTGCTGGCGCAGCAAAAGCGATTTTAAAGTCGCAATTTTTTGTTCTTGCGCCTTCACAAATGTGAGAGAGCATCTCTTGCACCTGCTTATCTTGCAGCAGCGTATTAGGTTCCTCTGTAACGTCTTTTAGAAGTCGATCTTTCCCGGGATAGTGCTCAAGCACTTTGAGGGCTTTAACGTAGAATTCAGCGGCATTACCTTCAGCCTTTTGCTGTGGAAGAAATGGGCTTATATCGACTGTAGGAAGAGTCAGCTGAAACACACTTTCCGACGATTTTTGATCACTTGTGCCTTGTGAAAGGGCTAAATTTTGAATAACGCAAAGTGTTGACAGTAATATTACGGAAATTATTTTCTTTTCCATATCCTTCCTCCTAATTCTGCTCGGCTCGTTTCCTGTGCAAAGCTTAAACGTGGCAATATTCACTGTCTTGAAGATAGCAAAACTACTTCATCCTACGCAATAACATTTACATTTGGATTGGTTTAATCAGGGAGGAGGGCATTTGGGCAGAGGTGGGGGCGGAGGAAAGCGCAGTCTGCGCAGGTGATGCACAGCAGGTCGCAAGGGGCAGCGTGCACAATTGAAACCTGTCCTGGGCAAAATACAGCATTCCGTTTTGCTTCGCGCCCAATTGCTGGGTCGTTCCGCCCCCACCCTCTACCCTATTCTCTCCTGGCGAAAGAGAGAAGAAATGCGAAAGGGGTTACTTATTGACGCCGCGGACGTGCACCGTGGTTTTTGTTTGGCTTTCGTCTGCCACCTGCGCCAGAGCGCTGACCACTGCCGCGAACCGGCTCATCACTCAAGGGATGTCTGCTCTCGCTGTCATCGCGCTTCAATGGCGGCAACGGCGGGTGGCAGTGAAACGTAAGGCTAAGCTTCGGCATTCCTTTATTTCTCCCTAAGTGCTCTGATTTGTAATTACGGTTACGTATTCTAATTGGAATGCTCTCGAGACTCTTCTCCGCCGCGGCGGATCAGAGTGACAATACTGGTGTCATGCTGAGTCCGCCAGTGGCGGACGAAGCATCGCGCACAAAAAACCATCGTCACCGTACTTCCGAAGGTATGTACTAAGTCAGTTGCACCAGCATGAATCGCATGTAGTGCTGACACGCCATATAATGTTTATGCAACAATCATGCCGGGGAGTTCATGCGGGGTAACTTGCCCAATATCAAAGACCAAAGCCTGGCAGGTTCCGCCTTGCCACATGGTGAGCCGCAAAATCACAATCCGACAATTTGGAAAACTCAAACCATTCTTGGCTCGCGCTTGAATACGGATCTTTTTCTGTTGCAACCTTTAGGGCCGCAAAGGAATATCAAGCCATCCAGGCCTACTTCGCCTCTTCGTTGCCGTGCGCTTTGATCTTGGGTTCATCATAAATTTTTGTGCTGTACAAATAAAGAGGAACAATAAAGCAAATAGTCTTGGATGCTTATCTGCGTTCATCTGTGGTTTAGATATACAAGTTATTATTGCAACCGCGAATGCACGCAGATACACGCGGATTTTGTAGGGGCAGGTTTTAAACCTGCCCTTACCCCATTTTTTGCACAGGTTCTTATGAAGAACCTGATTTTGAAGGAGTGCAAAGATGTTGCACGTCGTTCTGGTGGCGCCGCGAATTCCACAGAATACGGGGAATGTAGCGCGGCTGTGCGCTGCAACCGCTACTGAGTTGCATATTGTGAGGCCGCTCGGATTTCGTCTGGACAATCGAGCTCTGCGCCGCGCGGGGCTTGACTACTGGGAGCATGTCAACATGCACGTCCATCGCTCGTTTGATGAGCTCACAGAGACGCATCCAAACCATACGTTCTATTTTGCAACCAAGCAGGGCGCGCTTCTTTACAGCGACGTGCGCTACTCGCCTGACGACTTCCTCATTTTCGGCAGCGAGACCCATGGCTTGCCTGCTGCATTGCTTGAGGCGAACCGCGAGCGCACCATTCGCGTGCCAATCCTCAACCCAGCTGTCCGCAGCCTGAACCTCGCCACCACTGTCGCCATTGTTCTCTACGAGGCTCTCCGGCAGCTCAGGCATGATGCCGCCCGCAAATAATCAAGATTCGTACTATCGCCACTTTTCGTTCCAGGAACTGCAGGGTGAGAAATGACATCTGCAGTTGCAGTAAAATTGAAACCGCAGATGGACGCAGATGGACACAGATAAATATCCAATTGTAGGGGCACGCTGCAGCGTGCCCCTACGCAAAAATGGATAACAATTGGGTACGAATGAGGGAAAAGATAACAATTACTAGCACAGCGCCAACTTTGCAATAAGGCATGTAGGGGCAATTCATGAATTGCCCCTACAAAATCTTTCGCCTTTTAATGCAGGAGGATGCTCTCCCGACTACGCTCCACTGGCGGGCACGTATCCGTCAAAACAAACTTGGCCATGCGCTAGTGCTAAAAAACGCCGGGAATGGTCGAACCGCAGCGAGGGCAGGCATTGCTTCGAAGCGAGTTTCTCAGGAGCTGGAATCCCACGCGCTCGATCAGCAGCGCATTACACGACGGGCATGTGGTGCTGTTTCCGGGATGCCCTGGCACATTATCAAGGTAAACGAAACGAAGGCCCGCATCCTGCGCAGCAGCACGTGCGTCTTCCATGAGCTTGAGCGGTGTGCGAGAAAGATTTTGCAGCTTGTATGCGGGAAAGAAACGGGCGAGATGAAGTGGCGTCGAGGCGCCAAGCTCCTTTACAATCCATGCGGCGAGCTGTTTAATGCGCGCGACATCGTCATTCAGTGTTGGAATAATGACATAAACGAGTTCCAGCCAGATGCCTTCTTCACGAGTGGTTCGCAACGCATCGAGCACGGGGCCCATGGGCTGACCGCAGAGCGTCTTATAGCTCTCCTCCGTGCATGCCTTAATCGAGATTACAAAGCCATCTACACACTGACAGAGCGCCTTGAGCGGGGTTGGATTGATAAATCCGGCGGTGGCAACGAAGTTCTTCAGCCCTCTTGTGCGCGCAGCCTGCGCTACCGTGACCATGTATTCGTAAAACACCACAGGCTCAGTATAGGTGTAGGTAATCGAGCGGCAGTCTTGAACTGCCGCACTCGAAACCGCCTGCGCAGAATCGCAATAGAGATTTTTTACCTCACTCGGCCGTTTCTGCGACAGTTGCCAGTTTTGACAGAATGTGCAGCGGAGATTACAGCCTGCGGTGCCCACAGCGAGTGTCTGCGTGCCGGGCAGCACGTGGCAGAAAGGTCCTTTTTCAACAGGATCAACTTGCAGGATGCAGGGGTTGTTGTACGCATCGCTGTAAAGGGTCCCTCCGTAATTAGTGCGCGTACGGCAGAAGCAGGTCTGGCCATCATCCAGGATGCAGTTAAGCGGGCAGACGAAGCACTGGATTCTTCGCTGCGGCAACTTGGTGTAGTAGCCGACCTCACACCGGGTCGGACTACTCCGTTTCCCCATGGGGGCACCGTACGCCCCGGTTGCCAGAAGCTCGCCGACAAGCGGAGTGAGGCCAAGCGTCACGGTGAGTTTCATGAGCTGCGCCAAAAATTCCTTTCTTGTGAGCGACTCGTCCATTAGCTACGCCTTCCTGGCCTGTGACCGCGCGCTGTGTATGTTAATCCTGCAGGGCGCAGTTACCATCGTCACAATTTTCTGCTGGCACAACGGTCTTAATATTCGCCAGCTCAATCTTCTCGTACGAATCGGCAAGCGTCAGCTTGCGCTCGAGAATCGGGATAATAGCAGGATTCAGAAGGAAGCGTCCGATTTTGCTGAGATCATTCGGGCGTCTGAGCTGTTCGATGGCCTGCTGGTGTTTTGCTTCCGTCTCCAGAATCGGGCGAATGACTTCTTCGGCCAGTGCGCTTTTCTGTAAAGAAAAATCCACGTCCGGCATGTTACGCACTTTATCAAGCAGCTTGGCGAGGCGCTGGTGTTCTTGAGCGCGTTCCCTGTCGCTCATCACGAGTCCTGCGACATCCGCTTGCCGGTCAAAGACGCGCGCAATAATTGCATCGCGCCTGAACAGGTAGCGGCGTTCTGGCATCTGGCGAACGCGCTTGAGCATCCCCACCGCAGGGCCTGCGTCGTGTGCCTGGCCCGCACGCTCAGGCTGGCCAAGTTTGCGCGGCGGCAAAAGGCATGGCTTAAACTCTCTAATAGTCTGCTTCTGCCCATCGGTAAGAATCAACGTAAGCTTCCCCTCAATGCGGCTGAGCTCGCGCCCCAGCTCTTCGCGCAGCGCTTTGGTCCGGTGGTTAAACCCTACAGCACGCTTTCCCACCTCATCGGAAATTCCATTGCCAACCACAACCTCTTCCTTCAGCGCTCCAAACGCCTCGGCCATCTGGCTTGCCAGTGCAGCGTTTTGCGTGCGATACCTCTGACGTATCGTCTCGGCCTCTTTGGCGTACGAAAGCACCTGGCGCATCTGCTCATTGCTCAGGTAGAGGCCATTGAGGAGATTCGACAGGCTGATCTGCTGACGGAGTTGCCCGATCTCCTCACGCAAATCACCAAATGCGGAGTCTGGACCTACTGGTGCAGTGTCAGCTCCCACGGCCAGCAGTGCGGTGCAGAACCACAGGGAAATTGCCAGAACACCAACTCCGATCCGAGTCACTGTACGTTCGAGTTCCATCTTCTTCACCCTCCTTGGAATTTGTGCGCCTTTTATTGTGCACCATCCCTTTCTGGCGCATTGGCGCAGATGATTTTCACTTGACAACTTATTATATGCAATTTTAATTCCAATCCAGCGGATTCTTTTGCTTTCGCGCATACAACTGGTATTATGGGGATTAGAACATAAGAATGGCGATCAGCGGCACAGGAGACCAGAGAGCGCTGCACGATACGGACCATCCTGAGTGCCCGAGTGAACAATTTGGTACACCTGGCCTTGCCGTCCCGCTCTTTCCTATCCATACTGCGCGACGGCTATTCCATCTGATGATCACTAACGCGCCAGATGTCTCCCTTGCTGATAGTTTCATTGGTGGGATCATAGCGGACGTAATTGAAGCCGGTCTCGGGGTTTTCCCAGATGCTGTCGCTGTATCCGGGATAGAACTCAATCGGGTCGCTGTCGCGGTTGAGATCAGGGCCATTGCTGGCGAGTGCCCACCGGCTTTCCTCGTCAATCGGCATGGAGCCGTACGAATAGCTGCCACGCGAGCACCAACGGCCTCGGCCGGCGCTCTGGCTCTGGAATACATCTTGAGGCACAGAGGAGATGTAGGCAATTGGTGTAGTGATCGGACGCAGGCTCTGTGGCAGTTTTTACGAATTGTTTTTTGTCATTAATTAGGCGCTTCGGAAGTTGAAAATATTAATTCCCGAATGCGTTCCAGGCACCAAAAAATTGTAATTGCTAGTCCGTCTCAAGGCGAGGCTGGAGGTGAAACAGTCTCGATTATTGCGCGGTCGAGGACGAGCGAGGCTTCGGGTGCGTCGTCGGGATTGAAATTGAGTATGTCAAAGGAAACAATCAAGCCTTTGCCAACACAGTTGGCTGGTGGCAAGAAGTAGAGCCGGTCGTATGTTGTGTTTGTGGTGCCGGGGGAATTTGCTCCGTCGCCAAAGCTTGCGATTTCGAGGGAACGCGATGCTTGGAAGTTCGAAGTATTGAATCGCAGGCGCATCTGGGGCGCGCAATATCGGTAAGTGTCTGTCCTCACCTCAAACGTCCCACGATATAGACGATTCTCCTCAATCGTAATATCTGTTGGATCGCTCCCCCAGTAGCCGAACGTGTTGGTATTTGTCGTTGACCGCAGATGCAACGCTCCATCAGCCCAGAAAAACTCAGGATCAGTGAACTCAGGGGTTCCGTCGCCGGTAGACCAGAACTCTTGACTCGTCTCAAAATCATAAGCCCAGGTAATTGTCGTAGACTCATCCAATGTATCCAGTCTGAAGCGGTCAATCAGCACACTATCGAGCGCGAGTTCCGCGTCTGGCGCATCGTTGCTGGTGAAGTTGACTAAGTCAAACGCGAGCATACAGAATTGCTCATTTGCTGGCGGCACAAAGTAGAGATCGTAGCTTGTGCCCTCAGGTGTCGGAGATGCGCCACCATCGCCATTGCTGTCAATTATAAGACAGTCTGCTTGTTGAAAGTTGCTGGAATTCACGCGCAGACGGATTTGCGGAACAAGTTCTGGCAGTGCCACATCAGTCGAAACGATAAATCGCGCACGATACAAATACCCTTTAGTCACAGGAATTGCATTTTCCGGACTATTCCAGAAGCCGAAAGTGTTGGTGTTGTTCTGCGAAACCAATTTCAGCCTTCCCGGCTCAAATATGAACTGCGGCTCAGAGAAGACAATCGCCGAGCCGCTTGTCCATTCTTCCTGTGACATGGCGAAGTCAAAGCCTATAGGCCCAATGTACTCATCCGCTCCAATATCGAAATCCGAGCCATCACCCCGCAGCTCACTCGTCCCATCCCATGGTCTCGGGTTGCCCTCAAAGTCCTGATCCAAATCACTCACATAGCCCCCCGCATCAATGCAAGGAGAGGTTGGCTGTAGATGGAAATCACCATTTGCCGGATCAGCTAATTCCGGGTTAGAGGAAATATTCCCGGTGCCTCCTGTCCAATCCTGGATGCAAGAATAAGAAGGTGTGGAGCAATCATCATCAAGCTGCGGGCCTGAAGGGGCGATATTCTGCCAGATAATACAGTTTCTAATAGTGCCTTCACACCAACGGAGCCCGCCACCATCCCATGAAGCCGAGTTGCCATAGATGGTATTATTCTGGATAGTGCCCCTACAATTGTTCAGCCCGCCGCCATCGACAGCCGAATTGCCCGAGATTATATTGTTCTGGATGGTGCCGTCGCACCCTATGAGCCCTCCGCCAAAATCACCAGCTGAGTTGCCAGAGATTGTATTGTTCTGGATGGTGCCATCGCAATCGGAGAGCCCGCCACCGTAACCAGCTGAGTTGCCCCAAATGGTATTATTCCGGATGGTGCCGTCGCAAGAGACGAGCCCTGCACCACGATAAGCAGAGTTATAAGAGATGGTGTTGTTCTGGATTGTGCCGTCGCACCTTAAGAGCCCGCCACCATCACTGCCAAACCCATGGACTGAATTACTAGAAATAATATTGTTCTGGATGGTGCCGTCGCAATAGGCGAGTCCGCCACCCCAATTCCTTGCATATCCAGCGGAGGAATTATCTGCGATGATATTGTTCTGGATTGTGCCGTCACAATCGAGGACCCCTCCGCCATAACTATCAACTCCTGCAGCCAGGTTGTTTAAAATCCTGTTGTTTTCAAGCTTGATGCGTGCACCATTACCATATATTCCGGCACCATAATTAGCGCAGCCATTGCAAAGAGTAAGCCCCTTCACGATGCAGGTTTCATCTTCTGTTCCTTTAAAGGATACGACGGAGTACAGTGCCTCGCCGTCAATTACCGTTTGGCTCACAATGTTAGCATCGAAAGGATCGGTGCTCTGCAAGACTAGATTCTTGCCAAGGAAATGAAGATTTTCATAATAGGTACCAGGGGAGATGGTAACGACCTCCGAGGGAAAAGCCATGAATAGCCCTTGCTGGATCGAGCTGTATTGGGCTGGGATGGAAATTCCTGTAGGAGTATTGGAGATGGCAGGGTCGGTGCCCCGAAGCACTTCTGCACCATCTTTTAAACCATCGCCATCGGTATCAGGGTTGTCTGGGTCACTACCGTAAATAGCCTCATCAATATCCGCGAGCAAATCGCTATCACTGTCAGGGGAACTACCGTACTCGTCGCAGCCCATATCCACAGAGCCACCTGCTAATCGGCATTCCCCGTCTATATCAGCAAGATACTCCTGATATAAATAGTATGCATTACCTTCATCAATACAAGGAGAGTCGCTACGAAGATGATAATCTCCATTAGCAGGGGCAACAAATACGGGGCCAGCCGTGATGTTGCCACGTCCAGCACCGCTCCAGCCTTGAACGCAGCTATAAAGAGGATTCTTAGACTTATGAATCTGACTGCCCTCGGAGGAGGCAAAGTTGCCCCAGATAATGCAATTGATAATAAATCCTTCGTAGAGATATATCCCGCCACCGTATTGGGCCGAGTTGTTTGCGATGGTATTGTTCTGAAGGATACCCTTGCTGAAGCCGGCTCTGCCGCCAGGATCCAGTGACGAATTGCCGGACATATAGCCGAGAAAAACGACACCGACTGTCCCCGCAAGACCGCCGCCGTATCCAGCCGAATTGTTTGCGATGAGATTGTTCTGGATTGTAGCGTTGCAGTGGGATAGTCCGCCACCCTCACTAGAAGCGTGAGTGCCCGCGTTCCCGGTAATGCGGTTACTTTGGATCGTGCCGTGGCAATTATAAAGCCCGCCACCCATATATCGTGCCGAGTTTCCTGCAATGAGGTTATGCTGAATACGACCGTGACAACCAACAAGTCCTCCACCATATGACGCCGTATTTTCTAAAATGGTATTGTTTTGAATTATACCATCGCACCCACAGAGTCCGCCCCCGCTAGTCAACCTGGCTCCTGCGGCTGAGCCTGAATTAGATGAAATAAGATTGTCTTGAATGACACCCATGCAATCGTAGAGCCCACCTCCAAATTTCGCTGAGTTACTTGAAACAGTGTTATTTTGGATTATGCCATTGCACTCGAAAAGACCACCCCCACTGATCTCAGCTGAGTTTCTAAAAATACCATTGCTCTGAATGGTGCCGTCACACTTGCCAAGTCCTCCCCCACCACTCGAAGCCGAGTTGTCCGAAATGATATTATATTGTATAGTTGCCAGGGTGCCGTTGCCACAGATACCGCCCCCGTAGGGTGCATCACCATTGGTTATAGTGAAGCCGGAGAGGACACAGCTAGTAAGTTCCGTTCCGGCGAAAGTAACCACGGAGCCAGCTTCATTGCCATCAATGATGGTGCTGGCAACCACATTAGGATTTGTCGGGTCGGTTGACCGCAGCACAATATTTTTGCCGTTGAAGTTGATGTTTTCATAATAGGTGCCTGGCAATACGATGATTTCATCGCCATCGAATGCGGCATCAATGGCTGACTGAATTGTTGAATAGTTTTCAGGAACTTTAATTACCGCAGCAGGACATACCAGAGAGAACTTAAGGAAACAGATTAACGCTAGAAGAATTGGTATTTGGAGCGAAACCGGTTTGCATATTACCAATCGGCTCTGAGAACGAAAGTTGCGCATTTTAATCCCCCTCAAAATAGCTTTATTCATCATGACTTACTATTCACTATTTTTCTCCCACCCATTCAAAAAATAATCAAGCTTTTTCTTGCTAGGAAAGGTTGGTGGTAGCGCAAAGAAGCAAAAATTTGCGGGAGGGGACTTGCGCCTTCGTGACTCTTATTGCCAGAGGAAAACCAGTAGGGGCACGCTGCAGCGTGCCCCTACATGTTGAAAATTATTGTTGTAGGGGCGGGGTCACCCCGCCCCCACGGTCAGATTAGGGTAATGATGCAGGCGAGAACGTTTCGATTGTGGCGCGGTTGAGGATGAGCGAGGCTTCGGCTGCGTCAGCAGGATCGAAGTTGAGTATGTCAAAGGAAACAATGAGCCCATTACCCACGCAGTTCGCTGGAGGCAAAAAGTACATCCGGTCATATGTCGTATTTATGGTGCCCGGGGAATTTGCCCCGTCACCGCTGCTTGAGATCCCGAACGTATGCGAGACTTGGAGATTCCCGGTGTTGTACCGCAGGCGCATCTCTGGTACCAGTGCCTGATTGGTCAGGTCTGTACGAATTTCAAAGGTCCCTCGATCGAGTTTGCCCGCTTCAATAGTTATATCCGCCGGATGGTTTCCCCAGAAACCAAACGTATTCGTGTTGGTTATTGCGCGCAGCTCAAGTGCGCCCGCAGAATGAATATACTGCGGCGGACTGAACGCTATCGGCGCGCCTCCCGTTGTCCAGCCGTCCTGGCTGAGCTCGAAGGTGTAGTCCTGAACAACTGTGGGAGTTGGGAGCGAAACCAGGGCAAAGCGATCAACCGTAACTGTATCCAGCGAAAGTTCTGCCGCTGCCGCATCGT
>CAYVXD010000138.1:0-10923 GCA_964454265.1 uncultured Candidatus Sumerlaeota bacterium
AGGCTCTCGACCCGGAGACAAAAGTTCGCCAGCTTGCCGCCCGCACCAAGGCCAATATGCGCACCGTGGCTACAGGACTGGAAGTCTACTTCATTGACAACAATACCTATCCCGCCAGCGCGCTCGGCTCCGATCCGCTCAGTGCCTTCGCTCCCTTTCCTCGTCTCAAGCAGCGTTATTCAATCCGCAACTACGTCCGCGGCTCTGCCCATTCCCTCACCAGTCCCATCGCGTACCTCCTCTCGTCCCACTTGATTGATCCCTTTTCCGCAGACGAAAAGGAAGGGCGCCGTCCTTTCTCTTATTACAGCATAAAAGACGGGTGGATTGTGATTAGCACAGGGCCTGACCTCGATTATGATATCAGCCCAGAGCGGGACTACCACGCCCCGAAGCCAGGGCCATCAGAGCCTGAGGAATCCCTGCTCATCAGAGCCTACGACCCCACGAATGGCATCACCAGCTCGGGCGACATATTTCGCATCAAACAGTAAAAGCGCCTCAAGTAGTTTGAGCGCTGGGGCGGACGATCGTTCGCCCCGGCCGGTGCTGAACTAATCCATGCCCCGGCCCGAGGACAATCTAAAACTAAAGGCGCATTTCGGATATTCTCCCTGAAATGCGCCACTTATCCCAAATTTTGCAGTTGAGTTTAAAGAAAGCGACAAGATAATGATGCAAAACACAGAAAAGCCTTTGCTTAAGAAACGGGAGGCTTTATCTGAAAAGAAGCACAAAAAAAATGACAAAAATTATTAGACAGGATGAACAGGATTAACAAGATAAAAAAATCTAAAGAATCCCGTCAACTCCTGATAAATCCTATTGATTTTGTAAATCTTGTAAATCCTGTCCAAAAAAAAATTAAAAAGAAGCACAAACAATGAGAAAATAGATTCATAATTATCAGACAGGATGAACGGGATAAAAAAAATGTAAAGAATCCCGTCAATCCCTGATAAATCCTATTGATCCTGTAAATCCTATCCAAAAAAATTAAAAACTGTATTCTCAAATTAAAAGAGAAGAAATTCTTCTCTAACACAAAATCTGGACTTGTTTTCACGGTCAAAAATGTAGAGGCGACCCGCCGGATCGCCCCTACGTCTCGCCGTTGTGTCTCACTAATATGATAGATTCGACCGCCAGATGTCGCCGTTGCTCATCGTGCCGTTCGTCGGATCGTATGTTTTATCAACAATGATGTTCCATAGGGCTTTCGAGTCTCTGGGTTGCTGAAAATCCTCCTGCGGAACGATGTCGTAATCCTTGTCCGGCCCTGCACTGATCAATATCCATGCATTGTCACTGGTATAGTAGCTAAACCATTCCTCCCTGCCGGCTGAAAAAGGATCCCGAGGTATGCTTGTAATGTACGCAATTGGAGTGGTGATAGAACCCACAGGCCTGTCTGTCCTCGGAAGGATGAACGTTGGCCGCTGCGTCGCAAAATCTGTCCGCATCTCCCACATTGGATAACGATTAGTGTCCACGCGGTACGCTTCAATTGCTGTGGCCAGCGACCGCTGATCCGCTTTCACCCGCGACACCGAAGACCGCTTCTGCGCCTCTAGAAAATTCGGCACAGCTATTGCCGCCATAACGCCAGCCACGCCAGCCACAATGAATTCTTCGCCGCCTACAGAGTACGATTCCGAAATTATTGCCTTATCCTCGGCCTTGCTGCGGCTCAATGACGGAAGCATATGATTCGAGATCGCTGCGAAGTTCGGTATCGCATTCATTGGAATTGGCTGCATCCCCTGCTGCTGCAACTTGGCATTAATACCCTGCAGCATCATCAGCAGCATCGGTTGCATCTGCGTAAGATCCGCAGGCTTGCTACACGACTGCTCA
The DNA here is from genome assembly GCA_964454265.1 of uncultured Candidatus Sumerlaeota bacterium. Taxonomy (GTDB): domain Bacteria; phylum Sumerlaeota; class Sumerlaeia; order MWCT01; family JAUWMI01; genus JAUWMI01. The sequence continues at coordinate 1,858 of CAYVXD010000138.1, forward strand.
ATCAGATTGCCTGCCAGCCTGAGCTCGTTGAATTCCGCTACCGGCTCGATGTATTTTCCGCTCGTTTTTGCATCTATAATCCGCTGCAACTGCGGCAGACCGCTCGTCACCACCAGGTATTCCTCGAAGGTCGCCACGCATACTTGAATCGGAGCCATGGGAATCATGAGCATCTTATACGCTATCCCGCTGTACTCGCCCGGCTGCGTCATAAGCCCCGCTTGCTCGATTATTTTGTCGAGCAGCTGGTTGAACTTTGCGGTGTCCCTGAGCTGAATGAGCAACGCCATGAAAGGTAACGGCATCCCTTGCTCCGATGCAAAGGCATGCTCGGACCCAATCATCGCGCAGATCTCGTCCACTCCGAACCCTAACGCCTCCCTAATCTGGGCTGAGGCCTGCTCAAGTCCTGCTGGAAACTCCTCCGGCGCGATGCTGCTCCCGATCTCCTTGATCAGCGCCAATACATCGCTCATTGACTTCACTGATATCGCTGAGTACGCCTGCGTGGTTGGAGGTAGCATGTTGATTACCTTCAACTCATTCGTCGGCTTGAGCAGCCCAAATAACCCGCGCCGCGGCACCGTAAACGTCAGCTTCATCAGCGAGTAAACCCCTTTCCCTTTCAGCGTTGACGTAGCCGCGAGATACTCCATATCAAACAGCCCGAGCGAATCCAGCGCCTGCTTAACCATCTGAATCTTGTCAGCGGCAGGAGCCAGCTCCCCGGTCTGCGTCTGAGCAAGTAATTGCTTCGCCCATTGCGTTGCACGCGCCAGGTTCGCCCACAGGTACATATCCGCTTCTGGATCGTTCATCTCTCGCGCTGCCGCATAATCCGCAGAACTTGTCCAATTCGCCTCGGTTTCCTTCTGCCGCTTTATCACATCCATTAATCGTTTACGGGATGGCCCGAGCACCCATAGATCATCGAGAAACAGGTAGGCAAATTCAATACCGCCACCCAAATCCGCGTGCGTAATCGTCTGTCCCTCAACGGCCTCATCAGTGACCTGGAGATTTGGAACGTGTTGCTTTAACGCCCCAATCACCGCAGTGCTGAGAAACGTCTTCGCCTTCTCCGTGTTCTCGCCGAACCGCGCGTACACCATAGGCAGCGCATACTCCGCCGTCATTTGCGCAGGAATCTCTATCACCAGCGCCACATCCTTCTGAAACAGTCCAAAGAACTCGTCCAGGTCGAACCCGACCAATTCTTTCAGCTTTGCCCAGTGGGGTAGAAAAAAGTCCTGCTTCCAGCTCGTCAGGTTCGGATCCGTCCACATCGCATGCATCGCCGATTCTTTAAATCGCTCCCTGTACCGCGCCATATCCGGCTTATACAGCAGCACGACCGTATCTTGTGGCAGCAGCGCGTCAAACGTCGTCACTGCCGCAGGTGCTGCCTTCTCCAGAACTTCCGGCGCTTCTTCCCTCTTTCCACATCCAAACACCAACACACACACTACCACTGCCAGCCCCAAAACACACAATCTTCTCATGGCAACCCTCCTGTTTGTAGCATGTCAAAATCTACTGTTTCCAGACCCACTTCTCTAAAGCGTTAACTAATACCTACTCGGAAATCAAGGAGAATTCCCCAATCTATAAAAAGAATTCCCTTTTAACTTATCTTTGCTAAAGACTGCCACGGAGACACAAAGACACAGAGATTACAAAAGAGGTAAAAATTGTAAAATGAAAATTGCAAATATCAAATTTTAAATTTTCATTTTGCAATTTGCAATTCAATACTCTGTGTCTCGGTGGCTATACTCCACATAGTAATGAATTTCACTAGCGTAGGGGTCTAACATGTTAAACCCCTACTGGTGTCGCAGTCCTATGGCCCCACACGAATAATCGAGCCGTAGCTGATTGACCCATTTGTCGGATCGTACGGTGTCGCCCAATCTGGCCCCTCCTGATCCGGCCCATAGCTCACCAGTGCCCAGTGCGTGTGTCCATAGTACGGCACCCAAGCCCAATCCGGCCGCACTGGCGCATACCGATGGTCATAATGATACGTATTCGGCTCAGGCTGACTGAAGATGTCCGTGCCTGGATTAAAAGTATCCCTGGGTAGCCGGGTCACGTACCCGATCGGGCTCGTCAGCGGCGCCAGCCGCCAACTATGCGGCGGCCAGATCGGCGACGTCCACTCACTCAAACTTGCAATCGGATACATCCCCCGATCAACCCGGAATAGCTCCAGCGCCATTCCAACCGTCCGCAAGTCGCTCCGCACTCTTGCAACCTTGGCTCGCGTCTGTGCTTCCAGGAAATTCGGCAATGCTATCGCCGCAAGGATCGCGATAATTGCCACCACAATCAGCAGCTCAATTAACGTAAACCCTTGCCTATTCCTGCTTCCCCAGACACACATAAATCCTTCTAAACTGACAAGCACTAGACTCTGCTCTGCCTCACGTTCTCCTTGTGCGCTACCATTAAAAACTGCCACAGAGACGCAGAGGCACCGAGATTGTTAAATTGAAGATCCAAACTTGTATCTTAAATTATACTTTTGCACTTTTCAATTTGCAATTTACAATTCAATACTTTTATGAGTAGTAGGGGCTCATCCGCCGCGGCGGATTTTGAGCCCCTACAATTTTACTGCGTATGGAAAAACTGGTACAGACTTTCCCCTACTGACGCAGGAATGCCCGGAATGTTCTTGAGCTCATCGCGGCTGGCAGATTTTATCCTGGCCAGACTGCCGAAATGTCGAAGTAAAAGCCGCTTGCGCTTCGGCCCTACTCCAGCGAGCTCATCAAGCAGCGACCGCAGGTTTCGCTTACGATGCAGCCGCTGATAATAGCTAATCGCAAACCGATGCGCCTCATCCCGAATACGCTGGAGTAGGTGCAGCACTGCCCGATGCGACTTGAACATAATCGGGTTCTTGCGCCCCGGCACGTATACGTGCTCCTCCTCGCTCCCGGCACCTGATCGTCTAACGCGCCCCTCTACGCGCCCTTTCGCCAGTGCAGCCAGCTCAACACCCGTCACGCCCAGGGCTTCCAGCACAACTCGCGCAATACTGAGCTGCCCTTTCCCTCCATCCACAAGCAGCAAGTCGGGCATCTCGCCACCCTCGGTCTTTAGCCGACTAAAATGCCGCTCCAGCACCTCTCGTATCATCGCATAATCATCCGAGCCTTCCACGGTGCGAATCTTGAATAGCCGGTAGCCCCTCTTCTCTGCCTCTGCATCAACGAATACAACCAGCGCACCTACCGCTAGCACACCGCTAATGTTCGAAATGTCCACACACTCGATACGACGAGGCGTTTTCTTCAGCTGCAACTTCTTATGCACTTCCTCGAGTAGCTCCTCCCTGTCTTGATCGCCAGCTGCTGCGCGCTCCAATCGCTCACGTGCATTTTCAATCGCCAACTCCATCAACCGCCGCTTCTCACCCCGCTGGGGCACTCCGATCCCTACCCGCCGTTCCTTTAGTCCCCCCAGCCACTCCTCCAGCAGCTCTCGCTCCTCTGGTTCAGTCGATACGAGAATCTCCGCCGGTATGTACTTCTGTTCATGATAGAACTGACTGATAAACCCGTAGAGCACCTTTCCTGCTTCTTCTCCATAATCTGCAAACACGAAATCACGACTCTCAATCAACACCCCACTGCGATAGGTTAGAACCACAACGGCCATGCGTCCTCCCGCGCTCCACTGCGCAATCACGTCGCGATCCTCCAGCCCATGGCTCGCTACTCTCTGGCGCTCAATGGTCTTTCGCACCGCTGCGATCTGGTCTCGCACCCGCGCCGCTTTCTCAAACTCCATCGCCTCTGCATGCGCCTTCATCCGCTCGTCCAGCATCCGCACTACTTCCTGTTCCTTCCCCTTTAGAAACAGGATCACTCCCCGTACCAGCTCCGCATACTCCTCCGGGTCTACCTCATACACACACGGCCCCAAGCAGTTCCCGATCTGATAAAGCAGGCACGGCCGCGTGCGGTTGCGAAACACACTATCCTTACACGAGCGCAGTGGGAAAACCCGCTGTAAGAGTTGCAACACATCACGTACCGCACTCGTTGACGTGTATGGGCCGAAGTAATACGCCCCGTTCTTTTTCCGCCGCCGAATCACCTCCACCCGCGCATATTCCTGCTTCGCATCAAGCCGCAGACTGATATACGTCTTGTCGTCGCGCAGGCGAATGTTGTAGCGCGGACGCTGGCGCTTGATCAGAGTGTTCTCAAGCAAAAATGCCTCTTTCTCCGTCGTCGTCACCAGATAATCAATACTTGCTACACGATTAACAAAAAACCTCGTGGTATAGCGATTATCCATAGCTCCTGAAAAATGCGAGCGGAGCCGGCTACGCAAATTCTTCGCCTTCCCAATATAGAGCACCTCCCCACGCCCGCCTTTCATAATATACACCCCGGGCGCAGTCGGATAATGCTCCAGCTGCGTAGTATCAAATTGCATTTCACTCATATCCAAATACCTTGTCTTGCGGCCCGAGTAACCGGCCACTCCCTCACCATCGTATTATCCATTACGCGAACTGTCATCTAGATTACACGCTATCAAGAGGATGTACGCCAAGCTATTCAAGCCGCAACGCCTCCTTCACGGGAGCCAAAGGTACTGAAACTGCGGTTCGCCGGACCGGAAAATCCCTTGCGTATCAATATTCACCAGGTTTACCTGCCCTGCACCCGGCCACCCGGAGCGCTCATATATGTTTCCGTAATATTGCCCCGGTCGTTTGTAGAACACCACTTTCGCCTGATCTATCCCCGCCTCCTCCTTTGCAATCGCAATTACCTTCTCAAGGTACGCAATGCCATCAATCAACTTCAGATCAACCGCCTGTTGTGCACTGTAGACCCGGCCATCTGCAAGCCGGAGCACGCTCTCGCGATCCAGTTCCGGCCGCCTGTCCACGATTATATCCACAAATCGGTCGTACATCTCCTGGATCAATCGCTCAAGAATCTCGCGTTCTTCCGGCGTGAAATCACGCCATATTGATCCAATATCTTTCTTCTCACCCGACTTGATCACACGGCTCTTCACACCTATCTTCTCCGCCAGACCCGACACTTGTGGAAATACCGCAATTACTCCGATACTCCCTGTAACCGTGGTGGGATGCGCATAAATCTTATCCGCAGCCAGGGCTACGTAATATCCTCCCGAGGCTGCCATGTTCATCATAGCTGCATACACTGGCTTCTTCGTCTTCGTCTTAAATTCCTTCACCGCATTATAAATCAGGTCACACGCAGTCACACCGCCACCAGGGCTAGCGATCCGCAGCACTACCGCCCGCACCCGATCGTCCTGCTCCGCCTTCTCCAGCATATCTTTTATCTCTGATACTGTATTCTCGTGCGAAAAAATACCTCCCCGTTCTTCTCCCGTTATGATTCCTTTGATCGGCACGATCAAAATCCTGCTCCGTACAAACGGTTTCTTCGCCTTCTCTACTACCACCTCTTCCAGATCACCCTTGTAGTCCAGAAACCCGGGAATAATCACAAGCGCGCATCCCTGAATGAGAACACAAAGCAGTACCACCACGATGCTCACCCATAAACCCGATTGCCTCTTTTCTCCAGCCATTCGCTTCCCTCCTTTATAGGAGGCAGGTTTCAAACCTGCCCCTACTTTTTTATGCGCTAAAGGTATGCGTCTTCAGCTTACGCTGGTGGAACAGCCTCATGTCAAACCCGACGCTTGCGCTTAGGCACATCCAGCATCTGCCGGATTGCCCACACTAGATCTGCAAATTCAAATGGCTTCTCAAGGGTTGCGTTTTTCCGGCCGGGCTTCAGCCGCTTGACAACCTCTGCCAGCCGCTCACGTCCCGTATATAGTACTCGCATTCGGGGCCTCACCTTCCGTATTTGCCTCAGTATCTTTTCACCTCCCAGTCGCGCATCACCGACATCAAGAACAACCAGATCAATCGCCCGGCTATGCTTGCGAAAGTACCTGACCGCCTTCCCACTATCCGAAATACTCAAAACCTGATATCCCAACACCTCCAGCAACTGCTGATAGACCGGCCCCATCTTCTCATCCCCATCAACGATCAGCAGTCGCTCACTCCCGCGCGCTAATGGAATATACAATGCCCGCTCCTCTTCAATCATCCCTGCTGAAACCGGAAAGAACAACCGCATATGCTGTACGTTCGCACGAACCTCTGAAATATCAATAAACCCTGAATGCTTCTTCACGTTACTATAGACCATGGCCAGACCGACATCATCGCGCTGCCACTCCTCTGGCTTCACCACTGCGCCTCGGCCTTTCTCTTCCTTCCCCTCATACGTCAGGGTGAGCGTCACGTAATCGCCCGGCGGCACTTCCCCCGCTTCTTCCTTAACTTCCTCCTTCTGCGAATAATTGGCAGTCGTCAGCACCAATCGCCCGCCTTCCGGTAACGCATCCTGCGCCTTCACACACAAATGTATCAACATCTGCTGAATCTGATCTTCATCCCCGTCAATTCTCCGAAGATTTTCCTCAAACACCGTCTCGATACTGATGCTCTCATCCACTAACGGCCGCACATCCTCCGTAACCTTCTCCACCAGCACATTCAGATTCAGCGCCACGCTGCGATACTTCGTCCCAAGACAACTCGTCAGGAGCTGCTTGGTCAACTCCGACACCTGAATTGCTGAGCGCTCGATCGCATCGATCTGACGGAAAAATCTCTCTTCCGGCCGCAACAACGTCTTGATGAACGATGCATATCCCAGTATGCCTCCCAATAAATTATTAAAATCATGCGCAACACCACGAACAAAAATCATTAAATTCTCCAGCTGCTGCCTGGTATTCGCCAGCGTCACTTCGTTCGCCCTCTCTCTCATCTCGTGTCCGATTAATCCCACCGCCTTCTTTGGAGCAAAGCCTTCTCCCAGAGGAAAACTTGCAAACCGCAATCGGCGCTGACCTCGCTTGCTCCCATCACACTCCCATTCAAACGATGCCTCCTTTATCGCCTCCAGGAATTGCTGTTCAGCCTTACGTAGACGATTCGCAACGCTCGCTCCACTCAGCCGCACAAAATCACGCACACTCCGAAGCTTCCCCGGCTCTGCTCCAACCATCTCTTCCATCTTCCGATTTGCGTATAACACAGCTCCATCGCGCGCTACTGACAGCACTCCAATCGGCATACCGGAAAGCAATGCGCCCACTACCTGCTCGGGCCTTTGCCTCTTGCTGTCCTTAATCCCATTTCTCTTACGACTACGCGCTTCGCCTCGCTCTTTCGATTCTCTCATCGCAGTTATCTCTTTCCTCAAAGTGTTGAATCAATCAAGTTTTTCTATGATTTACTTCGCCATTTGTCAACCATCTTGTATTCACGAAGTCGCCGAAGGCGATTTCCGCTGTTCGTCTACCGGGAAGTCCGGTCCCTAACAGTTTCTTCAGATGCCGCGTTCTTCCCCCGATGCATCACACTCAAGAATATTGTTTGACTTACCTCCCGCATCAAAAGTACAAATAATCTGATTTAATAACCCGGTGAAGCACTACTAACCGGGAGTTCATCCTGTGGGTGCCTGTCTTATTCCCAAAGGAGACTCCTGATATGCAACTCAAATTCTGGAAACTTGAAGGCACTGGAAACGACTTCATCGCCTTTAACACCTTCAAGCGTCGCATTCCCCTTGCAAAACGTCCTGCAATGGCACGCACCCTCTGTTGCCGACGTCGCTCCATTGGCGCCGACGGCCTGTTTTTCCTTGATCCCTCAAAAAACCACCATTTTAAAATGCGCCATTATAATCCCGATGGCTCCGAGGCCGGAATCTGCGGTAACGGTGCGCGCTCTGCCGCATTCCTCGCCAATTACCTCGGCCTTGCTCCTCGCAACATTACGTTCGAAGCACCCGCGGGTCTCTACCGCGCCAAAATCAAAGATAGCTCCGTAGTGCTCACGATGTCTCCCATCAAGGCAATCCAACTGAATGTCTCAGTGCGATCTCGTGTCTTCAACGGCGCAGTTCACTTTGTTGACATCGGCGTGCCCCACATTGTGATCGTCACTGACAATATTAAAGACCTGGACGTCATTACTATCGGTCGCGCCCTTCGCCACCACCAGCGCTTCCAGCCCCGTGGTACCAACGTCAACTTCATCACCGTGCGTGACAGGCATACTATCGCAATTCGAACGTACGAAAGAGGCGTTGAGGATGAGACACTCGCCTGTGGCACCGGAAGTCTTGCGTCTGCCGTTGCCGCGACCCTTAACCGCATGGCCAGCTCACCCGTTGCCGTCCACACCCGAGGCGGAGATATCCTGACTGTGCGCTTTAAAATGAAAAACCATTCAATCGAGCAGCTACAACTCGAAGGTAAGACACGCATCGTCTTTACCGGCGAACTTGATTACCCGCTCTAGTATATCATCACACAAGCTACGTAGGGGCTCATCCGCCGCGGCGGATGAGCCCCTACAGCTCACAACACTCTGGAGTTCGTCTTTGAGCTTCCGAGTGGGAGGTTGACTCGCAATGCACCGCGTTTTTCTCGGCCTCGGCTCAAACATCGGCGATAAGCACCACAATCTTAGCCTGGCCATCAGCGAACTCACCTGCACTACCGGCATCACCTTGCTCAAGACTTCCTCCCTCTATAAATCCGCCCCCTGGGGATACAAAGAGCAGGACTGGTTCCTGAACGGCGTCGTTGAAATCTCCACAGCCCTCTCTCCTCAGGAACTCCTTCACGCCTTTAAAGATATTGAATCTCGCATGGGTCGTGAGCCTGGACCTCAATGGGGTCCTCGGCTCATAGATATTGATATCCTCCTCTACAACCAGGAAATCATCCAAACACCTGAACTCACCATTCCACATCCCTTTGTCACCGAGCGCCTCTTCGTTCTCATCCCCCTCCTCGAACTCGACCCTGATCTCCGGCATCCTCAAAGCAATGTCCCCCTTAAATATTCGCTTCAGAAACTTGACCAGCAAGGCAAGATTGTGCCATGGTCTGAATAGTAATCAGCCACAGAGATGGTGTGTTGGAAATCAAGTCAAAATCAGCTCTGTTTTAAGGCCT
>CAYVXD010000139.1:0-10916 GCA_964454265.1 uncultured Candidatus Sumerlaeota bacterium
TCGGCCAATCGTCGTCATCCACCGGCTTTATCTTGCGTGCATAGGAGCACTCATTTGCTTTCAAACCTTTTTCTTCGCCAAAATATTCCGTCCGATATTCAATCCCTTTCGTTGAGCCCTGGCTGGACCAGTAGCGCATGCCGGTAATCTGCTGATTCGCATCGCGCACCCAGTTCACAAAGATAACCGAATGCCCTGAGCCACTCCAGCGCCAGAGCTGTACATCGTCGCCCTGGTGCACTTTCTCACGCTCAGTAATTTCGTAGCTTAAGCCCCATTTAGTCAGTGCATTCACCGCGCACCGCTTGTTCCCGCCAACACCGTACCAATCCCGCCGGAACTGCTTCATCTCGTCCACCGTGAGATTGCCAATCGTCGTCCGTCCCTTGGCTGCATTGTAGGCCGAATAGGCGTCCATAAACACTTCATAGGTAATTCCGCTACAGTAGCAGTAATTGTCGGAATTGTTCGCAAGAATTAACTCGTCCTGGTAATTGATGTCATGCGTCACACCGTTTCCTTCCCACTTGTAGAGATACGTCCCGTCGGTTGGATAGCTCTCATACTCATCAATGAACCACTGATTAAACTCCATAGGCGAGATATAGGCGACGAAGTAGACCTGTTGCGGTCCTGCTCCAATGCTGGTTGTAAACGCTGCACTGCCATTCGGCCCTTCGTGACCTTCTCCGTTCTTATCGTCCCAGAGCCGCTCGAACAAACCGCCATCTGCCGCATCTCTGATTTCCAGAAAGAGCCGCGCGCGATGTCCACTCTGATGAAGTATCGCAGTATACGCAACAGACACTGAAAAGTCCTGTCCCGCCACAATACTTGCTGGGAAAGAGGTAATGGATACTGTTGCTGTGGTTGACTGACCCAGACTGCTTACCGGAATGAGCGAAAGCCAACAGATAAGATTCAAGAGTTGAAGACGAGATTTTCTGTTCACTAGTTCCCTCCCAGGCATTATGTGTTTGATAGATACATTACCCTGAGCGCGCACCCGCCGCGGCGGGTGGGTCGCTCCTTCATTTTGAATCTTCAACCTAGGTCATATCGTAGCGTCTTGGATTGATTTGCTTGCTATGTTCTCTACGCGAAAACCTTCGTATGTCGCAGCACCTCATTCCCGCTGAGATCGTAAATCCAACTATCCATCCGACGCCCCACAATGTCAAGGATGGCAAACGTCGGCTGTCGCCCTCTCTTATCTTCCGGCTTCAAATGACCTGGGTTCACAGACACGATGCCATCCTCTTCGCGAATATCATACACGTGGCTGTGGCCGAACAGCACCACGTCAATGGTGTGGCCGGCAATAAGGTCCTCAGGCCTGAGATCTGACGGCAGATCTTTTGCATGGCTTTCCTGAGTATGGGTAATAAGTACACGAATACCGTCAAAGCGCACCACCAGGCGATTGGGAATTGCCGGATCCTTGTAGTACGTGCTGAAAACCCCGGGCACCTTGATAACGCTGACCCTGTCGCGCGGCAGAGTCGAGGCATCGTCATAATCGTCGCCAAGATGAATAATCAGCTCAACTCCGAGCGCACACATCTGGTCAGCAGCCCGTCTCACATTTACTATTTCGCCGTGCGAATCGCTCATAACTCCTATTCTCATATCACTCCCCCCTTTAAATCAGCAAAGAACCTCGTTCAGAGACTCCTCTAGCTTGACAAATGTTCAATCACCATTCGGGCCACACCGACGCGAATCTTCTGAAAATGTTTGCAGGACATGCGCCCATTAAACTGATCTAGATTCTGGCGAGATGCCTTGCTCATCACCGCTGCGCTGGCAAAGAAAAAAAAGCCGCTTCCGCATCAGTCTAATAGGCGTATGTAGTGCCTTCATTGTAACGTTAAGATTCCCACGAATAGACATTTTTTTAATGTAATCACAATCCTATCTAAAAATCATAAAATAATAGATTCTTTGTTGTCAATACAAAAAAAAACATCGTTGCGTTCTGGAGACTTACAGAGCAACAGCAGGTCGTATACACCGGGTGACCCTCAATGCTGCTAAATTGGCGGGAAAAATCGAACAAGAAGAATTCGAGGAACACCTTAGATGAAATGTTTGCACGGCCAAGCGTCAGGGATTCTACCTAGAAGGTACGGTACGCACCGAAGAGATACACTGGAAGACTATATTTACCTGCCGACTGACGAGCTCACATGCAACTCCACAATGTCGCCATCAGCGAGTACGTAATCCTTGGTGACTTGCTGGCCGTCGAATTTTGCACTGCCCCAGATGCGGGCAAATTTAAGCTCCTCAGCAAATTCTTTATGTACGGCCTCAGCAAAATTTAGCACCGTGCTTCCGCGTGGCAGTGTAAAAGGGGTGTTCATATCCGCATGTTTGCCCGGAGACTTTGAATAGATACGAACTATCTCAAGCAGGTCAAAAACTGCATGCCGGAGCTCATCCAGGCCCGCGCCGCTTTTCGCTGATACGGCAAACAAAGGCAATTGCTCACCGTAAAGATCCTTCAGCGTGTCGAAAACCTCCCGCGCCTCCTCCATGTCTGCCTTATTAGCTATCAGGAGTGTCTTTTTCTGCATCACGTTTGGCGGACAAGATTCCTCAGGCACTGCAACCAGCTTGATTTTTATCCTTTCCAGTCGTGCAATAGGATATTCTACTTGCTGAAGCACATCACGGGAGCTCAGATCAACTACCAGCAGTACGCCATCGGCTGCCCGTACGATTTCAGGAATCCAATGCTCCGTGTGCTCGTCTGACACCGGTGGAATATCCACCAGCTGAATCTGACAGTTTTCAAAACTCATCATACCCGGAATGGGTGCCCGGGTTGTAAAGGGATAGGGCGCCACGTCGGGCCTGGCATTAGTCATTGCAGCCAGCAGCTGGGATTTACCTACGTTTGGCGCACCAAGTAACACCACCTGGCCTGCCCCTTCTTTGGGTACCTTATACGAAAAGCCCTTTCGCCTCCTGGCCTGGCTCTCAGAAGCGCGCTTTTTCATCTGCGAGATGCGTCGCCTCAGATCTGCCTGCATCTTATCGGTCCCCTTATGCTTCGGGATGACCGAAAGCATCTCCTCCAGACAGGCCAGTTTCTCATCATCTGTTTTGGCCTGTCTATAGCGCTTTTCTGCTGCCAGGTAATCGGGAGTCAAATTCGCAGGCATGATTACTCACTCGCAGGATATATTAACGCGATTCGGCGAGTCACCGACTGACCGTAGCCTCACCTTCCGACTCGCAACGTTAACAAATACTACTGTCGCGTGCGCACCAATGTCAATGAGTTTACATATGGCAAGCTGCTCGCAATCCACATTGGTCTTGCGCCGCAACATACAACATGGATAATACACCCGCCATGGCAAAGAATCGCAATGGTAAGTTCATACGTTTGCGCGAGATTGGTAACGCCTCGGTCTGATTCCTGTTACGCTGCTTATTACATCCCACAGATAAGAAGGTGGATGGGACACTGAGATGAAATACATGCGCGTTGTAATTCTTATTGGTCTGCTGGCTAGTGCAATAGCATGCGCAGCACCGCTTGTTCAGACAGGTCATCTCCATGACTATGGGGCGCTTCAACACATAGATACGGGGAACGGTGTTGTGTGGTACATGCAAAGGCCGCCTGAGCTGGCACCACCTAAGGTTCTTTACATTGCGCCAGTTTCTTATGCCGCACCGCCTGTAATCCGTCTTTCGCTGGAGCAGGAGGTCTCCGCGCTGTTGCGCGAGCGTCTCTACGTGCATGCACTGCGTATCCTCGCACCACGTCTCATCATTACTAAAACGAAAGATACTGATGGTTATGCTGAAATTGGATACACTGTTGATACGTTATCAGTCAGCATAACTCACGTCACACGAGGTAATGGCCTGCTGCGCTACGTGATTGGCTTCGGGATGGGAGATGCCGCGCTGCAGGTGGAGGGTGTGATGAGTAACGCTCAGACCGATGAGCCCCTTATAGAGCTTGCGGTCCGTATTCCGCATGGCGGCTACCCATCCATGGGCATAAATCCGCGCGCCATTTCAGCTCGGCATTGTTTGCGCCTTGCTGCCGATGCCGCATCCCGAGAGATCATTCAGGCGCTGGCAACGCTCTGGCAACTCACGCAAGAGGAACCCACCAGATGATCTAGATGCTACACATGCTGCGGAGAAAAAATCATTGCATAAAGAAGAAGGTTCGTCTAACTGTGCTTACACTTGTCGCGGTCACTGGACAATCTATCCAGGCGGTTGTCTGTAAAGGCATAGAAGAATTCCTGGCAAGCTTGCATAAACAGCACCTTCCAACATGGCTATCGCTCCAGAGAATCATTTATCACCATTGGCCACCACTCGCAGCCCGATACGAGTGATGCGCCCCATCGTTTTTCTTCTTTTCTTCGCCTCAGGTATCAGCGGGCTCATCTACGAGGTCGTCTGGTCACGGCAGCTCATCTATCTGTTTGGAGCAACGATTTACGCGGTCAGCACAGTACTGGCGGCGTTCATGGGTGGCTTGGCGCTGGGGAGTTATACGTTTGGCAAGCTTGCGGATCGCTGCGAACGCAATCTGCGATTCTACGGCTTCCTGGAGCTCGGTATCGGCACTGCGGCCCTGTTGCTGCCGGTGTTTCTGAGCTTGCTGAATCCGATCTATACGTTCGTCTACCGGGAATTCAACGCCTCCTTCTTCGTACTGAGCCTGTTGCGATTTGGCCTGACATTTTTCGTCCTGCTCATTCCTACAACGCTCATGGGCGGCACGCTGCCAGTCTTATCGCGCTTTCTCGTTCGTGAGCAGCGAACCCTGGGTCTAAACGTCGGCTCTTTGTATTCCATGAATACTTTTGGTGCCGTAGTCGGGTGCTTCGTCTCAGGATTCCTCCTGATTGCCTGGCTCGGCATCCGTAACACAACTCTGCTTGCTGCGGCAATTAACTGGGGCGTCGCAGTGGTCGCCATTATCCTGTCACGCAAACTCGAACGGCCATCACCTGCGGCAACCGCGTCATCGAGCCAGCACACGCGCCCTGAATCCACCGCAGTGCATCCTCCACAGGCACCCGCTTCATCTCCTCGCTACCCCGAGCGCACAGTCAGCTGGATTCTTGGCATCTACCTGATCTCCGGTTTTGCTGCTCTGGCGTATCAGGTGGCATGGAGCCGCGCTCTGGTCTTCACCTTTGAATTGATGAAGAACACAACCTATGCGTTTACCGCCATGCTGACTACTTTCCTCATCGGGCTGGCGATTGGTAGTGCAATCACCTCCAGGATCATAGACCGCCAGCAGGACCCCCTGCGTCTGTTTGCCTTGATTCAAATTCTGACCGGCCTGGCAGGTGCCTTTTCCCTGCTTGTCATTTATAATGCATACAGTCTGAACCCGTTCGCCGCACTAGATGAGACAACGGGGAATATTATCTGGTGGGCCGCGGTGTTAAACGTCTTCACTAAAACAGGAGCAGCCATTTTTCTACCCACTCTGCTCATGGGCATGGCATTTCCCGTGGCAGCCAAAATCTGTGTCGAGAGTGTCCGCCGTGTCGGATTCGGAGTAGGCCGCCTCTACTCATTGAACACCGTTGGCGCAATTCTTGGCGCATTCGCCGCAGGGTTCATTCTGATTCCTCTGCTGGGCATTGCGCGTAGCATAACGCTGCTTGCCTCTATCAATATCGTTCTTGGCATCGTCGTTATTTCGATAAATCCATACATGCGGCAAAACCGGAAAATCATCGCCACCGTCCTCTGCCTGGCCATGCTTTTGGCTATCTCCGTACGGATGTCCAGACAGGTCATGTTTCAGCAGCTCGATGAAGGCCAGAAGCTCTTGTTTTACAAGGAAGGGCCACTGGCTACGGTGTCAGTCGTGCAAAGTCTCCTGGGCTACAACACCCTCTACATTGATAACATTGGGGTGGCAGGCACTGACCGTATTCTACTAACGGATCAGAAAAGCCTGGCCCACATCCCAATGCTTCTGCTCCCCAATCCCCGGACCGCGCTGACCGTGGGATTTGGCAGTGGCGGCGCTTCGTGGTCTTATACCCGCTACTCGCAACTCACCCGCATTGACTGTGTGGAAATCTGTCAGACGGTACTCGATGCCGCACATTTGCTGCGTGCCTCGAATCATGGCATTCTCGAATTGAACGATCCGCGCTTTAATCTCGTTATTGACGATGTGCGAAGCTATCTACGTTTTGCCGATGTGCAGTACGATATCATCGCCACGGATTGCACTGATCTTCGCTATAAAACTAACGCGAACCTTTACGACTACGAATATTTCACGCTGTGCCGCCAGCATCTCACGGATGATGGAATGGTAGTAGTCTGGATGCCACTGGCCGGACTCTCGGACGAAGCGTTTCGAGTGGCACTGCGGACATTTTACCGCGTCTTTCCCCACATGGCCATCTGGTACATGAACAATGAGCCTACCCATTACATCCTTCTCCTGGGTACGCCGCGTCCGCTCCGGTTTGATTACCAATGCATGGCACAGCGGCTCAGCAATCCTCAGGTGAAGGACGACCTCGCCGAGCTCTACCTGGACGACGTGGATAAAGTGCTGAGCTGCTTCGTGACCAACGAACAGCAGCTCGAAGCCTTCCTTGCAGGAGATATGATCAACTCTGAAAATTTCCCGTATCTCGAATTCGAAGCGCCAAAGTACGGCTATGGCGAACAGCCGCTGGTGGATAATATACGCCGGCTCTTTCAGCTGAGTACACAAGTTACGAGCCTGCTGACAAATGTTCCCGAAACGCACCGCGTGACAGAGCAGCTCGCGCTGTACCTCGACGCAGTACCTCATATCATTGACGGTCACATTCACTATCGCCAGCTTGAGCTTCTGGAAGCCTGCCGCTCGTACCTGCGCGCATCCGCCATCAATCCTGCGGATCGTAGCGTAAATCATCTGCTTAATTTTGAAGAGCTTCGCCGCCGTATCAGAGCGCTGCCTCAGGAAATATGGGGTCGAATGCAAATGGGCCATATGCTTCTGCTTCAGGAACGCTACGGCGATGCTATTGACTTGTTCAAACCGATCGCCGAAATCGAGATAGCCGAAACGCTCCCATTGGATCAGCGCGAGGCCCTCACCAATGCTCGATTCGAAGCCGTCGTTTCCATTGGTAAGTGCTACCAGGGTGCGGGGTTCAATGAAAAATCTCGCCAGTATTTTTCCCAAGCCCTTACCATAAGACCCAACGACCCAGAGGTTCAATCCTTGCTCGAACAGGTCTCATCCCCTTCCGCAAACACCACGACGCAGTAACACACACCTACACTACAGGCTGCCCAGCATATTTTCCCAAGAGCCACAGGTCATCGGTAGGTTAAAAACATGCACAGGGAAGGATTAAAAGGAAAGAATTTGCTCACAAGGATTCCGGAGGTTTGCCGCGTAGCACACGCCACGGCTAGACCGCAGGATGATACTCTCCATCCTCAGCAAGAATATCGAGAAGCACTTCGACCACCTTTGGGTCAAATTGCGTGCCGGTGTTCTTGATCATTTCCTTCACGGCAATGGCTCTGCCATCGGAATCTTTGTAGGGCCGATCCAGAATCAGCGCATCATAAGCATCCGCAACAGCAATAATGCGTGAGGCAAGCGGAATCTGCTCACCCTTCAGGCCATCGGGGTATCCGGGTGGGATGGTATCAGTCCGGCCATCATAGCGTTCGTGGTGATGCCGGATAAACTTGGCCGCCTCCTGAAGGAATTCAACCTCACGCAACACCGTTTCTCCAGCCACCGAATGCTGCTTGAGCAATTGCTGTTCGCTTTGACTCAGCAAGGTCCGCTTGTTGAGAACAGCGCGATCAATTCCGATCTTGCCAATGTCGTGTAGTCGCGCAGCATAGACTAGATTCTGCATTCGCTCCTCGGTAAAGTTAAACCGCTGGGCCATACGTATAGCCAGCGCAGCCACACGCTCAGAATGCCCCTTATAGTACGCATCTTTCGTCTCGAGTGCCTTTGCAAAACCCAGAATCGTCTGGATGGTCAATTTCTGCAGCGTCGCCTTCGACTCTTCAATGTACTCCGTCAATAGCCGCCGTTCAATCGTCTGTTTTTCGTGGTGCAGATCCGTGTCCAGATCCGCCATGATACGATCCACTTCTGCTGGTCCGGCAAGCTTCGCTGCGATGTGCAGTACCAGATCGTTTCCGTTCAGCGGATGTGTTTCATTCCACAGGTCAACAGCCCGCTGAATGCGCTGGATCGCTGCGTCGAGTTCGTGAGCCGTGACGTCCGACATCAGCACGATAAATTCATCCCCACCGTAGCGGCCCACGATAGCCTCTGGCCCAGTCTGCTGGCGAATAAGCTGCGCAACGTCGCGCAAAATCTCATCGCCTTTTAAATAGCCCAACGCATCGTTAATATTCTTAAAATTGTAAATATCAATAAGCATCATTGCAAGCTCGTGGCCGTTTTGTTTCGTGCGCTCCGCTGCTTCATGAAATGCCTTGGTAAAAAAATGGCGGTTGTAGAGGCCTGTAAGTGCATCCGTGTTGGCCATGTGCTCGGTTTGCTGGAAGAGCTGAGCCTTCTCAACCGCCACTGCCGCCTGATTCGCAATCGTGCTCAACAGCTGGACTACCTCCTTCGTATAGGCGTGCACCGCACGGGTCAACGTGATGATGACACCAACCGTCTTGTCACCAAGGATCATGGGCACATGCATTGCCGAGATTCCAACCGTGGCCTTTCCGAGCGAGACGTCCCGAAAACTGATCTTCGCCGTCTTCTCCCGTACCACGCTTGAGAGCAGCGACTGATGAACTATGCTCATACACTCTGGCAGCGGATCTGCCGACCCCGGTGGTTGCTCGTGCCGCTCATAGAGCACTTCCATCTTCTGGGTTTCTGTCTGATAGCCGAGAATACAAAACACCTCAACAGGGATTGCAGTCCGAATCTGCTGGAAAATTGCTTCACACACCTCATTCAAATTCAGCGTGCCCGCCAATGCCTCACTCACGCGATGTAGCATGGCCAGCTGTTGATAGCGATTGCGCAACTCAATTTCGGCCTTTTTGCGTTCCGTAACGTCCCGCACCACGCCAAGCACTACCGGCTCGCCTGCCACTTTTCCCAGGCTTGCATTAATCTCAACGGGCACCTCTGAACCGTCCTTGCGCACAAAAACCAGACCGGAAATCTCCTGCTGATGTTCTTGCTCATCCAGCGCAGCCAGCAGATGCTCCATCTTCTGCAGCTCCTGAGCTTGCAACAAGTCAAAAATCCGGCGCCGTTGGAGCTCCTCCAGAATGTAGCCCGTCATTTCCTGCGAAACCCGGTTTGCGTTCAGTATCTGGCCCGACTCCGGCTGCAGCAGAAAAATAGCATCCTGCGCATTCTGAAAGATATGCTGATAGCGCTCCTCGTGCACCCGCAGCTTCCGCAAATAGCGCGCCTGCTCTTCGCTTCGAACCAGCCGCTTGTTGATCTTCATCAGCCCTACTGCGCTCACCACCACCACAGCCAGCACAAATAGAGCAACGAGCAAATTGTTCCAGTAGCTCTGATGCGCCAGTGCCACGACTTCCCTGTACGGCGAGGCAACAACCACCATCCAGCGCAGATGGTCAAATACAATCGGGGCGCTGCTCACGATGTATTTGCCCTTGCGATCCCCGCGACCCGTTTCGGGCAAGTCTACCCACTGTACCAGCTTCTCCCCACCCACGATGCGCTGAAAAAAGCGATGGGTCTCTGGAAAACGTTCAGCCGGGATCACGTCAAAAAACTGCTTGCCGTATAAATCCTCTGCCGGTGTACAAACGATCACCACTCCCTGCGGATTGAGCACGTGGGCTTGCTCCGATTTCCCCGTCTTAATGGGAACCAGAAACTCGCGACCCAATTGTTCGTAGTTGATCAGAACTGCGACCGAACCAAGAAATTCAGCATCAGAGAGCGGTCGCCCGCGCGCATCATAGCGGTCGAAAACCGGCTGATGCAACGCAATGGTTTGATAACCCTGAACCGCGCGGAATGGCACACTCACCACTGGCCGCCGCGTCCGCAGCAATTCCTGAATGTGCTCCTGGTAAGTAAGATCTTCACCTATGGAATCTGGATCTGGCGGATACGTCAGGCGCAAAATACCCCGCGCATCAATGCGCGAAATCGCCTTGATCTTGTCACTTACGTTTTCATAGTATGCCTGCATGACCGCTTGCGCCTTTTCCGCCTCAATTTGTTTGACCTCCGGATACTTTGCAATCAGACGCAGCTCAGATTGTAATTCCATCAAAAAGCTCTCGATTCCTTTTGCCGAGAGCTCGGAAATCTGCGATTGGCTTTGTGCATATCGCGCTGCAACATCCCGTAGAGTCACGACATAACCGCGATACGAAATCGCAAAGATAGCAATAATGATTGCGATGCCGAGAATTATGATCAGACGCTGATAAATGGCTTTCATCCGTAAAACAACCTCTATCTATGCAGTACCATTAAATTATCCGGCGACTTTGAGCGCTCAAGTTCAGCCGAGAATTCCCCCTGAATGCCGTCTCAGAAATTACTCGTGCACCGGCCGCCCTCTTTTCGGCACGTTATTCTATATACCAAAGTTCACTGCGATTTGTAAACCGGAAAATGAGCAGGAGGAGGAAAATCAAGCCTGTTCGTTAGCCTTTGGAATTGTAAATAGCAGTACAAGAATCGGAGAAAAAGACCCTACTCTCAGGCTAGTAAAGCAGCATGAAGACCGGAGCATCTGGAAAAAATGCACGATTAAAGATCAACGATTATTCCACGTGGCAAAAACGGGATTTCCCCATTAACCCTTCGGCAATCCTACTTACGTGTCGCGCGGCCTTTGGCTCTCGGATCTTCAAAAAAGAGATCCGCAAACGCCTGGGGGTTTTGCCAGGCGTTACGC
>CAYVXD010000140.1:0-10898 GCA_964454265.1 uncultured Candidatus Sumerlaeota bacterium
CAGAGGCGTATATGCAGCCGGAGATATTCGAGATAAAAAACACAGACAAATTACCATAGCTGTTGGTGACGGAACCATAGCCGCATTAGAAGTCATCCACAAAGTATAAGTTAAATGAGTTAACATTACATAGGAATTGTTGAGCCTCCGTCAAGAGGTGTGTAAAAAGATTTGGGGGATAAACAGGGACAGACGGTATTATTTTTTCTTCCTTGGTCTACCTCGTGGTAGGGCGCGCAAGAAGCGCCCAGCTATCCGCTCTAATTTTGCTATGAAGGATTCGCTCCCTAAGGGGCGTCCGGTATATGTTTGTCGCCGGATGGCATCGAGTTCCCAGGGCTCATGTGGCTGAGCCAGAAGTTCGGACCATACGGCCCGCAAATCTGCTGGCGGCCAGTGGCTTCCATCCAGCAGCGCGTTCGGTTCTCCCCAAGAGTGTGCCCGCGCGCTCGACCAGGGCCAGTCCGTTGCTTGGCTCACTAAGCTGGCACGCACAGGATTGCATTCAACGTATCGAGCTGCTTGGATCAGGTGATTCTCATCCAGTGGGCATGAGTAAAAACGCCCTTGCCACAGATGCCCACTTTGCTTCAAGGAGCGATGGAAGTATTGCGCATAGCGCATGTGGGTCAATGCAAGGGTGCGTGCAAGGGAATCTTCGCGTCGTGGCACCGCAATGAGGTGAACGTGGTTGCTCATTAGACAATAGGCCCACACTTCCAGCTGATATTTCTCCGCATATTCGCGAAGCCAAAGGAGGTATTGCTGGCGATCAGCGTCGCTTAAAAATACATCCTGCTGATAGTTGCCACGCTGGGTGAGATGGTGTGGTAAATTGGGAAAGACGTTTCTCGGCTTTCGACTCATCGTAATCAAAGAAAATGTTTATACCGGATGATCTTGTCAAGAAAATACCGTCTGTCCCCATTTTAAAGTGGCAGCAAGTCGTAGTGCTTCCGCAGTGCACGGTAACGACGTATCATCATCTCGCGCACTTCTGTGTAGACAGGATCGTTGAAAACGTCGCGCATCTCGTGTGGGTCCTTCTCGAGATCGTACAGATCCCAGTCGTTGTCATCATAGAAGTGAATGAGCTTATAACGGTGGGTGCGCACGCCGTCATGGCGGGGTACGTTGTGCTCACCCTGTTCGTAATAATGATAGTATATCGTATCGCGCCAGTCGGGATTCTTCTGGTCAAAGAGTTGCAGGAGACTATCGCCCTGCATTTCCTCAGGCGGCTCGATTCCGGCTGCTTTGAGGAACGTGGGAGCGTAGTCAATGTTCTGGACCAGCTCCGTCACGCGCATACCGCCTTTAATCCGCGCCGGCCAGCACATAATGAGCGGCATTCGCAGCGACTCCTCATACATCCATCTCTTATCGTACCAGCCGTGTTCGCCCAGGTAAAATCCCTGGTCGGAGCTGTAAGCAACAAGTGTATTCTCCAGTTCACCGGTCGATTCGAGGTAGTCGAGAAGCCGGCCGATGTTGTCGTCGACTGATGCTATGCATCGCAGGTAATCCTTTACGTAGCGCTGGTATTTCCAGCGAACCAGGTCTTTACCCTTTGGCATATCTTCCAGAAACTTTTTATTCTTCGGCCCGTACGCCGCGTCCCACATAGCCTTTTGCTCTGGGGTCAGGCGTTTGTACTCCGGATTGTCCCAGTCGCGTCCCAGGGCGTCCTTGATGCCGGTTCCGTCGAGCTTGAGGTCCCAGCCCATCATCATGTGACGGGCGATCTCCATTTCGTTCTTCTTCAATACTGGGTTGCGATTGGCATAGTCGTCGAAGAGGGTGGATGGCTCAGGTATTTCAACGTCATCATACATGGTCAGGTGTTTTGGCCCGGGCGCCCAATTGCGATGCGGGGCCTTGTGCTGGCACATGAGCAGAAAGGGTTTGCTTTTATCGCGGCTACGAAGCCATTGAAGAGAAAGGCTGGTAACAATGTCCGTGCAATAACCCGTGTATTGTTTTTTCCCCTCGGGTGTGATGAACTCTGGATTGTAGTACTGACCCTGACCGGGAAGGATTTCCCAGTGGTCAAAACCCTGGGGTTCCGATTTAAGATGCCATTTGCCGATAAGGGCGGTCTGGTATCCGGCTTTTTGAAGAAGCTTGGGAAACGTCATCTGCGACGGGTCAAAATCGGTTTGATTATTAAGCAGCCCATTTTTATGACTGTGTTTGCCCGTGAGCACGGTGGCACGGCTGGGAGCACAGATGGAATTACAGCAAAAGCTGTTTACAAATATTACTCCCTTTTCGGCAATACGGTCGATATTGGGGGTCATGTTGATCTTCGACCCGTACGCGCTGATGGCCTGAACCGCGTGATCGTCGGTGAAGATGAACAGAATATTGGGCCTTTGAGTTGGCTTGTTCTTCTCTGCTCGACAAAGAGTTAAAGCGCAAAACGTTAACATCGCGCCGGCTACAAGACGCATAAACCGGCAATGAACTTGCGTGGCGTGGGTCATCGTCAGGGTCTCCTGTTTTTTAAAACCGCTAATTGAGATCGAATATATATAAACTCATTCCGCTCTGTCATTAGAAAAATGCTCATCATAAGGTTATCGCAATAACTGGTCCGGGTCATCTATGAACATATATAAGGTGTCAAGAGATTGATTCTTCCGAATGGGTCCAGGCCTTAAGTTTGCAGTGGGTGTCCATTGGAGTCGCACCTTTTAAACAATCAGCTTCACATTGTGCTCAAACCAGGATGTGTCCAAATTACGCTGGCGGGGAAACGTTGCCCTTTCAATCCTGGGTCCCTCAATTCTTAGAAACGAGGATTTCCTTTAACGACGGGGTACTACCAGCTTACCTCGATGATAGTCCTCGAATTCTTGCCGCGAAACGGTACCGTTCGCGTTCGGGCAGTTTTTCATTCTCCAGCGCCTTACGATACACTGCGATAGCGTCCCCGGTTTTCTTTTGTTCCTCATAAATCTGACCCAAGAGGGCATAGGCCTCGGTATAAGCTGCCTTTTGTTCAATCATCCGTTGAAGCGCTCTGATGGCGCCTTCCACATCGCCTTTCTGGCGCAAGTAGAAAGCAAGAGTGTAGGAATACTTGGGCTCGTTTGGACGTAGTTCACTGGCTTTGCGACACCACTCAATAGCCTCGTCAATGCGATTCTTGGACAGAATGACACCCAGGTTGTATGCTGCTATTGCGGACTTTGGATCGGCTTTCAACACCCTGCGAAATACCTTCTCTGCTTCTTCCATCCGCCCCATCTCACCCAACAACATGCCGAGGTTGAGGTTGGCAGCCAAGTTGTCTGGTTCAATCTCTAAAGCCTTGCGCAGGCTCTGTTCTGCTTTCTTGTTGTCACCGGTAATGTTGTAAGCAATCGAGGCGTTGACGTAGGCTACCAGGAGGTCGGGGTGAAGTTTGAGAGCTGTTTCGTAAGAGAAAATTGCCTTGTTAAATTCACGACGAGCCGAGTAGAAGTTGCCGATATTGTAATGAGACAGAGCATCATCAGGCCGAACGTTCATGGCGGCTTTAAATTCTGCCAGGGTCTTATCCAGGAGCTTCCGGTCATCCTCATTGACAATATCTTGAGGAACAGACGCCAGCGCTGCCGCTGCACGCACCCTTACCAGTCGATACTCATCACGTGTCGCCGCGAGCAGTGCATCGACAGATTCGGGAGTGAGACGGTCGGACAATATTCCCGCGGCGCTCGCACGCAAGAGCGGTGAAGAGTCGACTTTCAACACCTTGAGGAACACCGGCCATTTTTTCTCGTCCTCGCAAGCACGAAGCAGACGCACCAGAGAATTGGCAAATATCTCGCCGTGTGTCCCGCTCGTCACGTAGTCAAGCATTTCCGGCAAGCGTGACCAGTCGCGCTTCCGGGCAGCATCGATTAAGCCAGCAATATGAAGAACCGGCTTCTGATAATCACGGCTGCGCCATTCGCGCACGTATCTTTCAGCCCAGGCCGCGTCCTTGTCGGTATGACAGAGGTTGCAGGCGTTGGGAGATTTGAAGGCAATTGTTGCAGCTGGCATCGGCGGCCGAATTGAGTGATCGCTTCGTCGCATTCGCGCGAATTCAGTCATGGGCATGTGGCAGGAAATACACTTGCTGGCGTCGCTCTCTGGTGGGTGGTGGGAATGCGCTGCTACATCCTTAACGTGCTTCTCATGACATGGCATGCAGGCACTGTTGGCTTTTTCCCGATCCCTGAAGCGGTAGCGCCCGCTGGAGGTGTGGCAGTGCATACAGTCCAGCTTCCCTGATTTAACACAGGGGCTCATCCGCCACAGGGTATAGGTGTAATTCTCCCCGAGATCACGCCCATCAGGATAAAAATCCCTGTGTTCAAGAGTCACGAGGTCAAAGTGGTCGAAGTACTTGTCACCTGGCTGAAAGGTTGTGGTTAAGGGGACCATTTTCGCGTGACACGGTGCGCACATTGTATTTGTCTGATCCTCAGTGAATTTCTTGGTTATAATCACCTTGAGGTCTTTCGGAATCTCTCCCTCTGGAGTATCCCTGCACACGCGAATGTGTTCTTCGCCAGGGCCGTGGCAGGTCTCGCAGTTGATTCCCGGCTCTACCCACACGGTATTATAGGTATCGGTCTTAAGGTCGTAGTTTGTTGAAAGCTGGCTGACGTGGCAATTGAAGCAGGCGGTGTTAAGGGTATAGGGCCACTCTTTCCAGTTAATTGGTTCGTCCCGTATGTCAGTAAAGTGGCGTACGCCACTGGCAGCGGTATCGTACCATTGCTTCCTACGTACATCATAGGCCACGGGGAGTACCTGAAGGCGTCCACGCTCCATAGGTGTCAGGAAATAGTAGACGTTCTTGCCACCGAGCACGTGGAGCATAGGATATTTCTTTTCACCTTCGGGTCCGTGTTCTCTAACCCAGCCTTTTTCATCATCAAAAACATATCGATATCGATAATCGCCAATGACAATGTCCTGTTTTTGAGATTGAAGTTTTTCCTTGGCGAGTTCAGGCGTGAAGGGTTGCATGGCAAGGCCATGCCATGAGGTTCCCCATAGTTGGTGGAACAGTTGATGACATTCCCTGCAGCTGAGAGAGCCGGTGTAACCTTCGTATTTTTCCCAAGACCTGGTTTTTGCCAGCTCGCTTGAAATATCCCTCTTCTTCGGCTGGTTTGTATCCGCTATCAAGTAATGCGTAAACAGTATTAACAAGATAACTGTAACAACACTGAGAAATGAAGTCCCGTAGAGATTCAATCTTTCCTTCACCTTGGATAATCTAATTGAAGGTTCAATCTTCATCCATTTCCCTCATTCTTCTTAAAAAGAGTGAAATACCATTTTTATACCTGACGATATCAGAATGCAACCTTTAACTCTGGCTGAACCTTTTATGGATTAAGAGATGGTAATTCTGTTCGAGGAGGTTTTAGAATCCTACCTTTTCGTAGAATCTCTTTCCTTGCTCTGGCCACTATAGTGATGATGACAAGCATTACACCTGTTCTTCAGCGACATTTCACTGATCTCATCCAGAAAAATGGTGGAACCATTGGCCACCTCAAAGCGTCCTACTTGTTTGGTTAAGGCCCCTGTATAGGCTCCCTTCTCACGTCCAAAGAGCTCACTCTCAACCAGTGTGGATGGGAGAGCGGCGCAATTGACTTTGATCAACGGCCGCTGCTTACGGGAACTCAACTTGTGAATCGCGCGGGCTAATAACTCCTTCCCGGGTCCTGTCTCACCGAGCAGAAGTACCGTTGAGTCAGTGTCCGCAACCAGCTCTACCTGGCTCAGGACGCTCTTTACGGCGTCAATTTTCCCTATGATCTCCTCGTGTTTGTAAGAAACCTCGATCTCATCCCGCAAACAGATGTTCTCTTGCTCCAGGCGCTCTTTTAATTGCTTTATTTCGGAAAATGCCTTCTGGAGTTGCTCCTGCGCAAGCTTGCGGTCAGTGATGTCCTGGACGGTGCCTATTCCAGAGATTGCCTGGACTTCCTCGTTGAATTCTACTTCCGCCCTCTCTCTGACCCATTTCACTTCACCACCAACAACAATACGATGCTCAATGTCGTATGGCTCGTTCCTGAGAGCAGCCATCCAGGCTTTATCAACAGATTCTCTATCGTCAGGGTGAACCGTCTCGAGGAACTTTTTGTATGTAAGTGCGAGTTGGTCTCGCGGTACTCCCAACATACGATAGGTTTCGTCAGACCAGACAAGTTGGTCCTTTATTACGTCCAAATGCCAACTTCCAATCTTGGCGACCTCTTGTGCTTTTTTCAGGTTGGCTTCACTAAACCTCAGGGCCTCCTCCGTCTGCTTGTGTTCGGTTATTTTCTGCCGAAGTTGCTCATTAGCCTTTTTCAGCTCTGCTGTTCTTTCGCCCACCACATCCTCAAGGTGCTGATGTTCAAACAATAGAGCAAGGTGGGTTTCGACAAGCTCCTTGAACTGTGAAATCAGCTCCTCATAAACTTTGCTGTAATAGTTTTCCTTTAAATCTAGCACACAGATCCATGACCTCCCTGAAGATTCTTATCATCATCTCCGGCATTCCTTTGGAACTGATATTCACGAACTGACTGGAGATGTAGTTGAGACAGCATACCTGCTGGGCCACAGTAACATTTCATCAACGATGATTTATGTTAATACTGCAGGCAAGAGAGGAGCACTCGCAATAGAAAAACTCGATAAAATTGAGTCAGATTCTGACAAAAGTTACTACGATTCTACTACGGTCGGCAACAAACGCTTAGTGGGGCAAGGAGCGTAAGTATAAGAAAACAAAATGGTGGGCGATACTGGAATTGAACCAGTGACCTCCGCCATGTCAAGGCGGCACTCTAACCAACTGAGCTAATCGCCCACCTTAAATCAATTTAAAAGCAGGGTGACTTATATCCCTTCATGGGACAAATTTCAAGACTTTTTTGCCCTACCTTTCCGACACTGGCCTTTTGTGCTGGCTAGACAATTTCGTTGACGCCTGCCACAATAGCTGGTCTGATCTGGATCTGAATGCTCGTGTCGCAAAGAAACTTGCTGGAAATAAACTACACGCATGAGGCTGGCCCGTGGAGGCTGGATTCTGTTTGTACAACCTACTGTTATAGCAGCGCTTAGCTCAAGAAAGATAAAGAAGCACTTTAGGTTAATTTAGCCGTTATGGTAGTGCATTCAAACATCGCCAAATTGGTCAGTGCGATTCGCTCTGTGCGTCGGCCTGTCGTGGTATGTGCTCATCGGGGGAATTCAGCAGAGGCGCCGGAGAATACCCTGGCTGCGATTTCAAGCGCCATCGCGGTCGGGGCAGATGCCCTGGAAATTGACGTTCAGCTCTCGAGCGACGGCCACCTAATGGTGATTCACGACGCGACCTGTCGCCGCACTGGAAGGCATCCTGGCGTTGTACGTGACATGACTTTTCTGGAGCTCAAAGCCGTTGATGTGGGACGCTGGTTTGCAAAAAAGTTCGCTGGCGAAAGAATTCCTACTCTGGAGGAGGTTATTCATTTGTGCCAGAAGCGGATCGTGCTAGTTGTCGAAGTCAAATCGCCTATTGAGGACGTTGAGCCATTATGCGATGTATTGATTCCAATGATCCGTAAGTATAAGCTTATTAAGTGGGCTTGTGTAGTTTCATTTTGCCCCGATATTTTACTGGCAATTCACAAGCATGAGCCAGCACTACAGCTGGGCATTTTGCTCAATAAGCCTGAACTTTTTCGGGAGATGCTCGCACGACCAGAATTTCAGGGCGTTGTGCCGCGCTACAACCTGCTCACCCAATCACGGCTAGCCGAGATCAGACGCCTTGGCAAATGGGTATGTGCATGGACTATTGACAGCCCACAATTGTTGCATAAGGTGCTGAAACTGGGCGAGATTGACATTGTTGCGAGCAATACCCCACGCCGGCTCATTCAAGCCTTAGACAAGCATCGCTAACGTCATCGAGTACTCCATTCCTGGCGCTCTACTTGATTGCATATAGTTGAATAATATGGCAGGTTGTATTTCATCTGTGCTTTCTTACATATCACCGAGGTATACGTAGTTCCATAGTCAGCTATGCACAAGACCTGTAAAGATATTCATGCGCAGGGCCAACCAGGCTGTTTTGTCTTGATTCTCAGCCGAAAAGAACTTACACTTCAACTCATTCATGCTTGAGTCCCCCAAGCTCGACAGCACAAAAAATCCTGCAAGTCTAATTTCATGAATGATCACACGCACAAAGTCTGGTATCTCAAGAAAATCAATCTCTTTAATGAGATGGACGACGAGGACGTTCAGCTTCTTGAGCCGCTGATAATACACAAACAATACAAGCGCAGAGCGTTCATTTTTCTTCCCGATGATCCGGGCGATAAGGTGTATTGTCTTAAAGAAGGAATTGTGCGCATCGCCAGCATTGCACCTA
Organism: uncultured Candidatus Sumerlaeota bacterium; assembly: GCA_964454265.1. Lineage (GTDB taxonomy): Bacteria > Sumerlaeota > Sumerlaeia > MWCT01 > JAUWMI01 > JAUWMI01. The sequence continues at coordinate 8,417 of CAYVXD010000140.1, forward strand.
GCGGCAAAGAGATGACCCTGGCTATCATGGAGCCGGGCGAGATTTTTGGCGAGCTGGCACTGCTGGACGATGCACGCCGTCAGACTCTGGCCCAGGCAGTCGTAGACAGTCTGGTGTGCCTCATCCGGCGCAAAGACTTCCAGGCATTTTTAGAACGTAGGCCAAGCCTGTCGCTAAAAGTAACCAAAATGATTGGCGAGCGCGTTCGCGAGCTCGAAAGCCGACTCGAGGATATAGTGTTCAAAGACGTACCAGGACGCCTGGCCAGCCTGTTTCTTCGCCTCGAACGGAAATACGGTCGGCCCAATCCCAAGGGCGTGCTTATTGATATTAAACTGACCCATCAGGAGATTGCTAACCTGATAGCGGCTACGCGCGAGACTACAAGCATGAATCTCAGTCGTATGAAACAGCAGGGCGTGATCAGCGTTGACGACCACCGGATCGTCATAGTTCAGAAAGACAAGCTGCGCAAGCTTCAGGACGAATTCTAGATTGCAGGAGCGAGCAAAACAATGAAAGCATTTTCTCTGGATCAGCAGACGCTAGAGACATTGCTCGAACGAGCAAGACAGGCGCGCGCACATGCGTATGCGCCGTATTCAAAGTACCGTGTAGGAGCCGCGCTGCTCTGTGAGGGAGGAGAGATTTTTGCTGCATGCAACGTGGAGAACGCCTCGTTTGGGCTGACCATCTGTGCCGAACGAAATGCCGTGGCCATGGCTGTTGCGCACGGCCACACGCGGTTTCTTGCTATAGTCATTATCACAGATGATGAAAAACCTGCCACGCCCTGTGGCGCATGTCGACAGGTATTGGGTGAGTTTGCCAGAGATCTGACTGTGGTGGTCGCCAATCTCACAGGCCAGATTATACGCTATAAGCTTGCCGACCTTATTCCTTACCCATTCAGCGGAGGGGCATAGAAGGGAATCGCAAGCGTGTCCAAAAGCGGGCCGTTCGTCATTGTAGGATGCCGCTAGTTTGCGCCTCTGGCGATGCTCAGGTGAGATTATCAGCAACAGCGCGCGCAACTTCCAGCGTCGAGGACGTGCCGCCGAGATCGTACGTTTTAACCTTGCCCTCCTTCAAAACTCTTGCAATTCCATTCTCCAGGCTGCGGGCTTTCTCCTTCTCGCCAAGCCACTCCAGCATTAGCTTGGTTGCCAAGAGCATGGCCATGGGATTAACTTTATACTGTCCGGCGTATTTCGGGGCAGAGCCATGGGTAGGCTCAAACAGGGCAAAAGCATCGCCAATGTTCGCACTAGAGGCAAAGCCCAGACCGCCGACCAGCTGCGCTGCCTGGTCGCTTATGATATCGCCAAACATGTTCGTCGTCACCAGCACGTCATAGTTTTGCGGATTCTTGATTAGCCACATGGCCATGGCGTCAACGTTCGCCTCCCAGAATTCAATCCCCGGGTATTCCTTTGCCACCTTTCGGGCCTCTTCGAGAAACATTCCGCAGGTCAAGCGGATCACGTTAGCCTTGTGCACAGCAGTCACGCTTTTGCGGCCATACTCCTTTGCATACTCAAACGCCTTGCGAACAATACGGTTGCACCCTTCGCGGGTGAAAATCCTGAAGGAGACCGCCACATCTTTCCCTTTAAAGCGCTCCAGGCCTGGATGAATGTCAAACAGGTTTTCAGGGTAAGGATGAAACTCCACGCCGCTATAGAGCCCCTCAGTGTTTTCGCGAAAGATCACCAGGTCAATATCGTCGCGGTAATTGAGCGGCACTCCGGCAAAGGCCTTTACTGGCCGCACATTGGCATACAGATCAAAGCGCTGGCGAATTTGTAAGATAGCGCTCTTGAATCCTTTAATGCCCGGCTTCGACGTTATGGCGCCAAACAGGCAACACTGGCTCGACTCCAACGCCTTCCACGTATGCTCCGGCACCGTGTTCTGGTACTTCTCCCAGCAAGACCATCCTGCCTCTGTGTCGTTCCATTCAATGTCGAGATTCATCTGCTCCAACACCAGGCTGGCAGCTTCCATCACATCGTGTCCGATTCCATCCCCTGGAATCCGACAAATCTTGTATCCCATGTTCGCGATCCTCCTTCTGCGAGCTTATTGGCGTATTCTGTATACCGTTCGCCTGCCCAAATGCAAGAAAAGAATGAAGGATAGATTGACAGGGGTACCGGAAGTCGTAGCGCACATGGGTTTTACTCCCTGCCGCAAGTCTTTTGAGCAGCTGATAAGAAGTAGGGGCACGCTGCGGCGTGCCCCTATTTGCTTGTCCGTCCCCCTGCGGCAGATCAGGGTGAGGCTGGAGGTGAGAGGGTCTCGATTATTGCGCGGTCAAGGATGAGGCTTGCAGTTGCGGCGTCGCCGGGATTGAAGTTGAGTATGTCAAAGGAGACGAGTAGGTCTTCACCAACGCAGTTTGCCGGTGGCAAGAAGTAGAGCCTGTCGTACGTCGTGTTTGTTGTGCCCGGGGAATTTGCCGCGTCGCCTGCGCTTGAAA
>CAYVXD010000141.1:0-10581 GCA_964454265.1 uncultured Candidatus Sumerlaeota bacterium
CCTCCATCCCGAAGGATGGAGGAATCCCAAAGTTGCAGTGTTTTGCGACCCCCTATCTAGTTTCAATCCACCTCCATCCCGAAGGATGGAGGAATCGAGTTGCCTTGATTATTCTGCACAGCCTAGCACCGTTTCAATCCACCTCCATCCCGAAGGATGGAGGAATCCGAATCTGTTGCAATCTCGATGTATGCATTCGCAAAGTTTCACTCCACCTCCATCCCGAAGGATGGAGGAATCTACAGATTCCGCGTTGGCTCGGATTCCCCATAGGTTTCAATCCACCTCCATCCCGAAGGATGGAGGAATCGGCGACGCAGGCGAAGTGCTTAAAGTCAATGCAATGTTTCAATCCACCTCCATCCCGAAGGATGGAGGAATCGGGTTTTCTTGAAACATATAAGAGTCTTAATATGTTTCAATCCACCTCCATCCCGAAGGATGGAGGAATCTGTCGCTTTATAGTGGCCTGTTTTTACGGGCCTTAGAAAGCGGAAATCGCGGACTCCCCTACAAAACCTCCTTCCGGCATACCTGCGAATCAATTCTATCGCCAAAGCTAATATACTACAACCAAATAGGTGCTGCGCGAACCTCCCAGGATTTTCACGTACACACAGGGTACGCGCTTGATCTTGATCAGACAACAAAGGGTTTTTCAAGATCCATAGGGCGCTTGCACCCATGGTGTTCTATTCGCTTGCGATGCCGGTCATCGAGAAAGTATAGACGTAAACTATCCACCTCGTTATCAATCTCTTGGAGGAGCCGAGCGCGCAGCGTGACGATCTGCGTCTTTCCCACAAGGCATTCAAACACGCTTTTTTGCACTCGCTGGCCATAATCCTTACAGGCGATAGCTACGCGCCGCAACCGCCGGCGTCCCTCTTTTGTTTCGGTATTCACGTCGTACGCGACAACAACAAGCATCCGAAGCATCATCTCCTTTCACGATTTTAGCACACACGGCGTATAATAAGGAATATCGCCTCGCAGGTGACGCGCCAGGATGCGAGCCTGAAGAAAGGCAAGCAAACCCAGTCGTGCTTTCTGACGCAAGAGGGGGTGAGTTACTTCATCCTGCTTGCGCTCCTGGTAGGCAGTAATCACGGTGCGTCGGGTGACGTCGTCCATCCAAACCGCGCCTCCATTCCGAACCCGGAATCCCCTTTCCGTCACCTGCCTACGGTTAATTAAGGTAAGTGCGAGGCGATCAGCAATCAGGGGACGAAATTCCTCCATCAAGTCCAGGCCGAGTGAGGGCCGACCAGGCCTGTCAGCATGGAGAAAGCCGACTGACGGATCCAGGCCGGCCACGGTTAGCGCGGAGACGCAGTCGTGCAGCAATAAGGCGTAGAGAAACGACAAAAGGGCGTTCATCGGATCGAGCGGAGGCCGCCGCGACCGTCCGGTCATGTGGAAAATGTCCTTTTGCTGCCTCACCATAGCTGACAATGAGGCAAAATACGTCCGGGCAGAATCGCCTTCGTGGCCACGCGCTTCTTCAAGTGAGGTCGAGCGCTCGAGGAGATGCAGTGTGGCCGCGAGTGCTCTGGCCGCCTGGCGAAGTGCCTCAGAGTCTTCAGAGCCATCTGCTTCACGCGCTCCCCGCAGCAGCAGATTGCGCGCATTCTGGATTTTGCCCGCAACAATGGCCCGGCTGATCTCAAAACATGCTGCTGGCTGATCCGCACGGCGATATTGCTCACGCCGCAGCAGGACGTTCCCTGAGCCTGGAGCGTCGACACGTGCGAGCAAACGACCATTTTGCGAAAGAAATGAAACTGCAATCCCGGCATCACAACACACCTTGAGCACTAAGGGGCTGACCGTAACACGACCGAAAACCGCGACAGATTCGAGATGATGCAGAGGAACGGTCAGACGTGTTTCTCGCTCCACCTCGACTTTGATCGTCTGATGATCATGATGGAGATACGCTCCCTGTGTCAGGATATAGAGTGTGTTGAGTTTCAGCTCCATTATTCGTCTCCTGCACTAATCTGGAAGAGGCCATTATGGCTTCGCACAATTCGGCGCGAGTCGCTTGTGAGCTCAGGCATGCAGACGGCTCGCAGCGAGCAGTCTTTACACTGCGGTCGTAGGACCGCCGGAGGAGTTTGGGTTCGGCACAGGAGGGCACGGACCTCTGCAGCCGCCTGCACTGTTTTTGCCCGCAGGGTAGCATCAAATTTTACCTCGCGTCGGCAGCGTGAGCGGCAATGATAAATAGCACCAGCAGGCACGGGAATTTTAAGCATCTCCTCAAGACACAATGCTTGTGCACACAGCTGCACGTCGTCATTGTCCCAGCGCCGGCGCCGTCCACGCTTGTATTCTACAGGATAAGGAATTTCGCGGCAAAGATCATCAGGATCAGACCGAAACTCGACTGCGTCTGCCTTGCCCACTAAGCGCAAGCTACGAGAGTAGACAGGTAGATCAAAGACAATCCGGAGCCCACCGCGCCGTTCTTCAGACGGCTCATTCACACGGCGATGCAGCAGCGACCCTTCCAGGGTGAATGGGTTGTGGATGAAAACCCCTTCGAGGTGGTGCAGCGCCGCACGACGCGGACAATACAGGAAATCGTTCAACGCTGAGATGCGAATCAGATTCGACGCACCAAACTCATCGTGATCCAGACTGGTGTTCTCACTTTCCATCAGAAAACCACTCCTGGCGTTCACGGTCCCAGTGTTTCTGGCCCACCAATTCGCGCACTATAATGCCGTCGGCCAAGTCAGTCCCGTCCCAGTCAATCACATACTCTGGGAAGCTGCGAGGGGTCTGAATGTCCGGGCTGAGATGCACTTGCAGACGCTCGAAGAGCTTGTGAGCCGGTGCCTCACCCAGGGCGGATGCATGCTCGAAGACGTAGAGGGCGCGGGTGGCCATCAGGCCGCGTGCGGCTGAGCGATCCGTTGTAAACATATTAATCAGCGCCTGCCAGAAAATCTCGAGGTCGCCGCAAGTAAAACCAGTGTCTGCCGCGAATGCCGGGGTTACGAATCCATGCCCGCGATACAGCGCATAGGGCACTGTATTCTTACGCCCCATCTCCGTTGTCCCTTCTGCGGTTTCAGCTTTTTTACGTTCTGTAAATGCAACGCGCGTAATAGTGTGCTCAAGTGGCACAATTGGATCAATGGAACGAGAAAAGGTAAGCTGCACAGGGCCACGCACCTGACCGCATCTATATGCTGTCGTGCTCATGACAGCACCAAAGCTACGCACATCATAGAAATTCTTACACATCCATTGCCGCGCTTTACTGATCTTATCCCGGTCCTTTTTGTCAGGTTCAATCTTCAGCAACTTGTATGGTAGCTCTTGCTGGGATTCGAGATCTTTTCCATGCTTGACAAAGATGGCATAGCCCTCGCCTTCTGGATGAGCGCGCCACACGTAATCGCGCACCTTGCGTTTCAGGCATACGTCCGTTACCAGGCCGTGCATGGTCTGAGGATCCAGGCGTGGCAGATTTCCAGCGTCGGGATCCCCATTAGGATTGCCATCCTGAACATCAAATAGTATAACAAAATCATAGCGGGTGGAAACCACCTCGCCTGGCTTCTGAGTTGTCGCGATCATGATTATTCTTCCTCCTCTTTCTTCTGTTTCGGCGTGAAAAACGCTGCCCGTTGATGGTAAAATCCAATAGCGAAGAGCCCTTGTTCTTCCAGGGTCAGAAGCGATGGGAAACGCTCCAGGCCGTTAACGATCTGTTCGATTTCTTTTTCGAGATTGATAGCAAGGCCACGGCTTTCGATCTTCGCCAGATGGGCGCGTGCAAGTTTGAGCAAGCGCGAAAAAACACTGGCCGGTGCAGTTGAAGCACTCCCGTAGAAGCGATCTACCACGGTAGCACCCGCACTAGGAATAGCAGCATGTTGCGCCCGCGCAAGCACGGCCAGGAGCCGGCCGAGCAGATACGCCGGCTCTGTGCGTGTTGTGTCGAGTGATCGTAACATAGGCTTTCCTCCTTTCAAATATTGACGATTGAGAATCATGCGAATGAGGCCCATCCGGGCCGCAGTAAGTTTCTCGAGATCCGTCTCTGCTGCAATGCGTTGCAACGCCAGTGCGAGAAGAGAGGTGGGAAGTGGGTCGCCACTCAGTGCACTATGAAGTAGAGACGGAAGGAGGCGCGGCGGACTTTCTTCTATCTTCCGGGCAATAGCCAGACACAGGTCGTAAAGGCGCGGCGGAAGAGCAATATCGCCCGCGTCCCGTAGCCTCACGTCATCCCGCCATTGAGCGTGGTGTAAAACAATCTCGAGATCCTCAAACCAGCGGGCCATGTTCTCCCGAACCAAGGCAACGGTGCTTTCGAGCCACTCGCGGACTATTACCCGGCTCATATTGATAGAAAAGCTTAAGGCATAAAAGGCATTTGTCTCGGCCAGTTCGCCACCATGGCCTCGCCAGGGAGCCGTAAGCAGCCTTTTCACCTCATCGGGATTAGCCTGTTCAAAAAGCGCAGCAAAATTAAGCTCTGGAACTGCATCGCGCGTCCAGAAAAGGAAATGAATATCTCCCGGAATACGAAGGTGAGTGCGCTCGTCGCGGGCGAGGTCCATGAAACCCTCGCGATAGGCATCAACGCAGCTCTGGCAAGTCGGGCTATTCAGGGCCTTGGTGAGTCCATACGAACAGAATGCTGCCTTGTCAAATGAAACTAATGTTGGTTGGGATCTGGCGCCGGGTATTCTCACCCTGTCCTGGGTCGGGGCAATTGGCCTGGTTTCTCCGCAGACGAGACACTGCCTGATGATGCTGCCTTTTCCTGTTAAACGCTTCTTTAGCTTCTCGGCATAATATTCGCTCCAGAACTTACGAGCTGCCTCGCGGCAAAAAATAGGCTTCCCGGAGTCAGCAATGTGGCTGAATGAGATACGACTGCCAGGAGTCGGCTTGAGCTCGGACAAACGCGTGCTGATCTCACTTTGCAGTGAATCATCGGACTCAAGCGAGTGAAGAAATGCCACCAGGTCATTGAGCCCCTCGTCTTTGGTCTGTACGGCAGCCTGTCGCACCAGCTCGATGAAAGTTTTGTGCTTTTTTCGGTCTTTTTCTTCCTCCGATCCTGGGAGCACCCGTAGCCGAGTTTCGCAGAGAAATGAGACGACTTTTCCTGTGGTGACTGCCTTGCTGCCTGCAGCCTTTGGTATCAGCCATTCTTTGGCGACCGGCTTCTTAGCGCGGGGCCTTATCTCAGTTCGCTGGTCAGTGATTCCAAGATACTTGCCTTTCTCGCCAATTAAGATGAGAAAGTGAACGGGCAATTTCTCAAAGGCAGGATCCTTGACAAGGTCGTTGCGCTTCGCATAATCACAAAGAGCTTGCAGAATCATTGTGTCATCACCTCCTTCCAGAAGGCCTCGAGCTCTGTCTCGGGCACACGAAGGGTTCCTCGTTCCATTCGCGCTGGGAAGAATCGTGGAATGCGCGCCCCGCGTTTGGGATGGATTATGTCGAGCAACATAAGGCCGAGATCGCGACTGTCGCGAATTGGCTGTTCTGAGCCATCTGGAGACCCAAAATCCGCAGCAAATTCCCGGCACCCAAGCACAGGCCGAGCATGGCATTGTCCCTTTGCCACTCGCCGCTCGAACATCTCCCGATATTTGACCGGAGGATTCTCGGTTGAGAACCCGTTCGGAAGATGAATGGACGCCTCAATGAGGTAAGCAACGTCGCGTAATGCCACTGTATTGCGCTGCGTGCGACCTTCGCCACGTTCATCTGAATCTGCGAAAAACGGTACGAATGGCCTCTTGCCTTCCATCCAGTTCCCTATCGCCTGAATGCTCGCTTTACCCTTAACCTCGTTGCGACGAATCGAAATAAACTGGATTGGCCTGAGCACGTGAACAGCACGCACCCACCAGCGAAATTCAGGCTTCCAGAGGATGGCCTCCAGAATGCCGCGGGCGGCTGAAGGAGTCATCACAGGATAGCTCACCCGCTCAACCTTCATGTCGGGTCGTGTAAAACAGGCCATTTCACCCCACACCTTCACCTGCACAACATGTTGATCTGGCATTTGTAACTCACCCCCTTTCTGCACCTTGCTGAGTTAAAATTCCTATACCACAAACTCTGCAATATCCGGCTTATCAAAGATGATGCCGAGCTTCAAATCATAGTCTCCGATCCACAGCCACAGATCCGGAATAATGGGTTGGACGAGGCCGCGCTGCATTGCATGCTCAAGTTCTTTCGGATAGAGGTCTACAATATAGCGCTGAAGTGCCCTGCTCCATTCGCGCGTCATGTGCCCCGCTCGCTCGACCTGTGCAGCAATACATGTTGCATCCTCAGAATAGGGAACCACGACAGGGTGTCTGATATGATCAATGAATTTGAATCTCTCTGCAACTTCAGGAAAATTCAGCTCTTCACGAAGCTTTTGGATCTCTCTTTCGTCCAGCGATACCTGATTATATAATCGCGTAAAATAGTCTGTGCAGACGGTCGGATCATGCAGATCAATAGCACCCCGATCCCGGAAGAGAATTCGCACGTAGTCCGTGGCTAAGCGGTAAAAACTGCTAGGGTACTTCTCCTCTGGGGGACAAAAGACAGTTACTTCTCCAAGCCCTGGATCACCTGCAGGAGTGGTCAGTCGGCCTTCCCGATTACACCGACCAGCAGCTTGCGCAATCGCATCAAGCGGGCCCATGGCGCGGAACACTCGCGGAAAATCAAGGTCTACGCCAGCCTCAACCACTTGAGTCGAGGCAACTAGACAAGAATCTGATGTCTGAAGACGATTGCGAATCTGCTTCAGCTGGTCTAACCGGTGCTGGGCGCACATCCAGGAAGAGAGATGAAACGCATCAGCGCCAAGGAGCTGATACAGGGTTCGGGCATGCCTCCGGATATTCACAATGGCTAATGCTTTTCTGCTCCTGCGCATCGTTTCTGCAAGCTCCTCCCACGGAGTTGCCTCGACTGCAGCAGCAGGCCACTGAACATGGGTTCGCTTTAAATTCTCAAATAGCGCACCTGGATTCTCGACAATCTCAGTAATCTGCTTGAACCCACAGGGTAAATGCGATTGCCGCTGAAATGCTGGCTGGGTCGCGGTACAGAAGAGCACGGTGACGCGATAATTTCTTACAAGCTCGTCGAGCACAGACAGAATAGGCTCAAGGTAGTGGGTGGGAAGTGTTTGCACTTCATCAAAAATCACAACGGAGTGTGCGATATTATGAATCTTGCGGCAGGCACTCGGGCGATTTGCGAAAAGACTGTCAAAGAATTGCACCGAAGTAGTTACAACCATTGGCGCGTCCCAGTTCTCTGCAGCGAGGCGCGACCAAAGGGTCTCTTTTTCAGGCTCTATTGCTGAATGATGCTCAAGGACGCGATCGCTCCCAAATATGTCACGATATTCGGAAGCATTCTGTTCGATAATACTAAGGTACGGAATAACTACTACAATCCGCTGCAATTCGTGCACTGCGCTATGCCTTAGGGCAAACGCCATTGACGATAGGGTCTTCCCGCCTCCTGTTGGAACTGTTAGCGAGAAACAGCCCTGAGCATGGGTTGCAGCCCGAAGGCATGAGGCAAGCACTTCGCGACGCGCTGCATTTACCTTTCCATCACGTGGTTTTCTTGCAATGTGTTCCTGCAAAAGCGAAAGCAACTGCTCTGGATTAAAACGCGCGGCCGCTCGCTTATGAACACGTTCTGGATGGAAATGAGCTTCGGTGTCTAGAAAATCAGCGTCCACCACACTGCTGAAAAGCATCCGCACATGCATCTCTATCTTTCGCATGTCCGGGTCACGCATGATTTCTGGCGCGGCCAAAGACGCCATGTCCGATCGTAGCCCCGATGCCTCGAGCAAAGTTTCTGCCTCATGCTCTCGCTTTAGCCGCTCTTTCAGCACTGTTGGCGATGGCAAACCCCCATGGTGTCCGGATATTGCCATTGCAATATCGTATGCTTTTCTCTTTTCAGCAATCGCTGCACCTGCGCTGCTGTGTTCCACCATCGCTGGTGCTTCAGGATCCCGAAGTATTTTCTTCTGAAACGCCACAGAATACTTCCCGAGGTCGTGCAAGAGACCGGCCAAATACCCGCGTTGTTGCATGCCGAAGTCCTGCATATATTTGCTGGCCTTCTGCGCCACGCTGTTTAAATGCTCTGCAAGTTCATGTTTGCATCCTTGCTTGTTCTCAGAATGCGCGAAGAATTCCTCTGTATCTTTGATATTATTCAACATATGCCTCTTCTGAGTTCGATAAAATTTGTTTTATGATATAATAACTTCCAACTATAAGAATTTAACTAGATTTTTACTTTTCTCAAGCTTTTTCCGCAGCACATTTTATTGTTTTCTAGGAATGCAGAGAATGTTAAGGCTTGGGAGGGTTAAGATTTTAGCGGAGGGGGGCGGTTTTGATGCAGGTCCAGAGATGTGGGCGAGCTGGCGCAGCAGCGAGATCGCTTTGTATCTGCGGCAGCGCTGCGCGTGCGGCTTCTTCGCCTCGCCTCACGAGCTCTTCCGCCTTGTCGAAATCGTAGGAATTTAGCTCCCTCTTTGCTAAAACCCCTCCTTATAACACAAAAAAGGCACGTCAGTAAAAAATAAAAAAACGGCTCTTTGTCAGAAAGGTTAGCAAAATAATTAGTGAGACATAGAGCAACTCCACTATCTTTAGGGCTTCGAGGGTAACGGAAATGTCACGGGAGTTTGCTCCAAAGGTTCCCCTCACCCCATCCCTCTCCCCTGAGGAGAGAGGAGCGAGGTTTACCCGCCTCAGGCGAGATGAGGTTGAAAATGCGCCTTGTGCGTAGGGATTGCATTTCCTTTCTACTACCTGAAATGCTAACTCATCTGAAAAAGAGCCGAAAAACACTTGCAATCACATCGGCCCATTGGTAATAATTGATTATGAGGGGTCGGAGAGTTTCTGACCCCTCATCCTGAACCCTTCAGCTTCGCTCAGGATAAACTCCGTGAAGGATCGCATTATTAAGATCCTTCGTCGCTTCGCTCTCCGCCTACGGCGGACAGTCGGCGTTATAGAAAACTCCCCGACTGCTCAATTATATAAGCAATGCTGGATCGCGGCGGCCGGAGTGTTCGGAAACCAGCGGATGCTTTGTAATTTATATTCTATGCAAAGAGTATTATACGGATCAGTATAACACACCAAGCTAAAGACCGTAACACAATGTAAATAAGCGAAACCAGAGGACTTGTTCCTAATTTTTAAGACGCTTTTCCTGACATCTTATACTGTCAGATTCGCATTTTTGCCTTCTTATATTGACCCAGATAATCAATGTTAGCCTGCGGCAGTAGGGGGAGGGCTTTTATGAAAAGACCTGTAAAGCGCCTGCTTTTCTGGGCACCCAGGATTCTCTGTATTCTATTTGCTGTCTTTGTTAGCCTGTTTGCTCTAGATGTGTTCAGTGAAGGCTATAACTTCTGGCAGACAATTGTTGCCCTGCTGATGCATCTAATCCCAACGGGTATCATTCTTATTGTGCTTGCCATCTCCTGGCGTTGGGAATGGGCTGGGGGAATCTTGTTCATCGCTCTTGGCGTGTTTTATCTGGTTATGTCCTGGGGGCGCTTCGATTGGTCTGTTTACCTGGTGATGTCTGGGCCGCTGTTCCTGGTAGGCGTTCTGTTTCTGATGAATTGGCTGTATAGGGCAGAGCTTCGAGCCAGTTCCTGAGCTCAATGTGTCGTCATAATTTTGCCACGGCTGACGCCAGTCGTTGGGATTTGGAGAGACAGCATGAAGGATTCCACTCGGCGGTTCCTGAGGGCTACCTTTGTAGTCAGCCTGACTGCCTGTTTATGCTCGTGTGCTTGCGTGCGTCAGAGCACCTCCGCCGCGGCGACTATCGACGTTTGCGGAGTGATCACCTGCAACGGGAAACCGGCAGACGGCTATTCGGTGCGCGTTGGCCGAGCAAATGTTACCAAAACAGAAGATGGGCACTATCGCCTGGACGGCATTTCCCGCAACCATACGCGGATCTATATCCGTCGTTCCGGCTATTCAAAACCGCGTTACTACCCACGGATTGCCCTGCCTGAGACCGATACTGTCTTGAACTACGAGATCGTCCCGTACTACGCAGCAGATCACGGTCCATTTCACTACGACTTGCGTTTGCATCGCAGTTGGGGCAATTCGCTCGATGATCCATTCGACACCGCGTCAGTCAATGGGTTTCGAGAGAACACACACACCCTTTCCGGGCTTGTCCTGAAACCAGTCCATGGAGTCGCGGTCATTGCCGAGGCAATTTGGACCATTCCCGGGTTCGCCATCGGCATGGGAGTAGGCTCAGTTCCTAAGATTCGAGGCAAGGAGTTCAACCTATTCGGATTGACAAGGACCTTGCTGGCAGGCTATCTGCCCATCGAGGCCACGGTGAAAGTCATAGAGGTCCCTCTCAAGACGCTTTTGTGGCCGATCGACCGCCTGGTGGCCTGGCCGACAAGAAGGAAACTGAACAAGATACGATCGACAGTCCTGGGCCAACACAATCAAGAGAATCCCAACAAGACGGCTGGAGGCGACACGCAATAGCGCGCGC
>CAYVXD010000142.1:0-3975 GCA_964454265.1 uncultured Candidatus Sumerlaeota bacterium
GATGCCCTCGATACAGTTCGCCGCGGCGAACGCTACCAAAGCAATATTGAACTAGTACACCATCACATTTGAAATGAGGAGTAGAAAATCGGGGACTGTCCCAAGCGAGGAACGAGCGCGTGGACTGTACCCTATTTTTCACTGGCTCATTACCGTAGCGATGCGGCTTTTTTGTAGGCCCCGAACACATCCTGGCGGTTTAAAATGCCAATGATCTTGCGTGGATCGCGCGCGTCCACCACGGGAATGCCTTCAATGTCCGTGTCACTGAAGATGCTGAGTGCAGCGGTCACAGTATCAAAGGGGTAGAGACATTTGGGATTATGATCCGCAATGTCGCGGGCAATCAGAAGCGGACTCATTTCACCCAGTGTGAGGATGGATCGCAGATCCTGTATCGAAATCACTCCTACCAGCTGCTCGTTGGTTTCAATGACAGGGAAGGTACTATTGGGACTATCAGCGACAATCCGGAGGATTTCAGGGAGCGTCGTGTCGGGATCAAGTCTTGTCAAACTAGTGCGCATGACGTCGCGCACGCGAACTTGCGCCAGTGGCTCAAATCGCTTCGCTTGCTCTACGTCAAATCCATCTCGTAGCAGACTCAGGGTATAAACTGATCCCTTCCGGACCGAATGCGTCACAAGCACGCTGATTGCGACTGTGGTCATAAGGGGGAGAATGACGCGGTAATCGCCGCCGGTGACTTCAAAGATGATCAGGACTGCGGTAATCGGCGCGTTCAGGGATCCGGCCACGACCCCTGCCATTCCGATCAGGGCAAACGAGGCTGGCAAGGCGGGAATACCCGGGAAAATTTGATTGATCAAGCTTCCCAGGGCTCCGCCCCCCATCGCACCGACAAACATTGCTGGGGCAAATGAACCGCCGGTACCGCCTGACCCGAGAGTGAGGGAGGTAGCCAGAATCTTCATCACGCACAAAATAGCAAGAAACCAGATGACGAAATGGCCGCTCAGTGCTTCGCTTACATTGAAATAACCTTCGCCCAGCACCTGTGGTAGTTTAATTCCCACCAGCCCGACACACAGGCCGCCAATCATCGGTTTCAGCCACGTGGGAAGTTTGATGCTAGTAAAGATGTCTTGGGTTTTATACAATGTCGTAATTAGAATTGCACCCAGGCCTCCGCAAAGAAGTCCCAACAGAATGTAGCCCAACAGTAGCCCAAGCGCAGAGTCAAGTGAGAGCTGCGTCTTGCTGAAAATTTGTTCAAAGGGAACGATGAAGGCTGGTGAATCGCCAAGCAGCGTCTTTGACACAGTGGCGGCAACAACGGCCGAGAGTACCACAGGGCTGAACGTCTGAATCGCAAAGTTGCCCAGAATAATCTCCAGTGCAAAGAAAACCCCACCAATGGGCGCATTAAACACCGCAGCAATGCCCGATGCTGCTCCGCATCCTACCAGTACACCAAGACGTCTGCGCGAGACACGTGCCATCCGTCCGACAAACGACCCGATGACTGAGCCGATCTCAACAATCGGCCCTTCCGGCCCTGCTGACCCGCCCGAGCCCATGGTAATCACGGAGGAGAGCGACTTGACCCCCATCCCGGGATGCAGAACAACGCGGCCCGTGGCCACAGCCTTCATTACCGATGGTACGCCATGGCCCCCAGGCAACTTCATAATCCGGTAAACTAGTAGCCCAACTATAAGTCCGCCCAGCGCAGGCGCAAGCAGTATAACCACCTCAGAGGGAAGTCCCCATATAGGATTTTCGCGCGCAAATAAGTAGTCGTTTGTCAGAACAATTAGCTTGCGAAAAATGACCGTGACAAGTCCGGTTAGCAAGCCAATAACTACGGCGAGAATCAGAAGATACGTGTTTTCCTTGAGCTTCAGCCGGTCAATAAGGCTCTTGGTCGTAGAGCTGGCCTTGATATTTTCGGATTCTGCGAGGGGCGCTCTTTGTCTGGTGTTGTTCGTCATGGTTGGTTCACAGTGAAGATTATCAGCTGGATCGAGCTCCTGGCGGTGTGGCAGCTGCCATAAGGCCTTCCAGGCTGCGCCGGAGCAGGACACTGCTCATTTTCCGCCGATAGGATTCAGTCGAACGGAGGTCAGTAATCGGCGACACGGTCTGCTGGGCAATCTCTGCGGCTTCCGTAATGATTGCTGGCGTGAGGGGTTTGCCTCGTAAGAAGTCTTCAACTGCATGCGCCCGGATCGGCGTTGAGGCCACCGCACCATATGTAATGCGGATCCAGGTTATCCGTCCCATATTCAGATGAAGTTGCCCGGCCACGCTGATCTTTGAAATGCTCATTGCACTTCGCTGTCCTAGTTTTAAAAAGAACCCTTTTTCATCGGGGGTAGGCTTTGGAAACTGAATCGCTATAATCACCTCATCAGGGTCAAGTATGGTTTCCCCTGGCCCGCGGAAGAAACTATTCAGAGCAACAGTACGCGAACTGGATGGGGATTGTAACTCAAGCGAGGCATCAAGAGCGAGTAGGGGAGGAACAGAGTCGCCTGCGGGTGAAGCGTTGGCAATATTGCCGCCAAGCGTTGCACGACTGCGAATTTGTGGGGAGCCCATGCGCTGGCATGCCGCAACAAGAATTGCCGCGCATTGGTTCAGCAACTCGGATGAGATAATGCGCGCGCACGTCACCATTGCTCCGAGATAGATTATGTTGGCGCGTTCTTCAATCCGCGCGAGCTCTTCAACATGGCCCAAGTCAATCAAGACCTCAGGCTTTTCAATTTTCTCTTTCATACGCACAATCAGGTCCGTTCCACCAGCCAACAGCTTGTAGTCTTTATCCCGATGTAACTCAATGAGCCTCAGTAGTTCATCTATGGTCATCGGACTAAGATAATCCACAGGTTTCAGCATGACCAACCTCTGTGAAGTCCTGCATTTGTGCGCGAATCATGTATCCACATAAACTATGGGCCGCACGCCAACCGCAGCCGTGTACACTTTCCATAAACGCTATTCGCAAATTTTTCAGCCATCTCAGGTGTAATCCTGAACGCTAGGGCAAGAATTCGGTTTGTGTCAATAATTTCCGCGTTTTTTATTGTGTAGCTCCTCTGTTTTTGTCATAATATTAATACAAAAGGTCGTTATGCACTCAGAATATTTTGTACGGCCATGTTTTTGTACAAATGCGCTGGAGGCGCACAAGTTAGGAGCAAGAGGCACCATGGATCTTCTGCTCGCAACGAATAATCAGGATAAGGTACGTGAGCTCACGGCTCTGCTTGACGAGCTGCCATTACACATCAGAACGCTGGCGAATTTCCCGGCCATTAGGGAAGTGAAAGAAGACGGTGCCACATTTGAAGAGAATGCGCGAGCCAAGGCCTGTTTCTGTGCCAGGAAATCAGGCTTGCTGACAATTGCGGACGATTCAGGCCTGGAAGTAGACGCCCTTAATGGGCGCCCAGGCGTCCTCTCAGCACGCTATGCGCCAACAAGTTCCGAGCGAATCCAGAAGCTTCTTGCTGAGCTCAACGCCATGCCGGCAGGTGAACGCCGAGCGCGCTTCGTCTGCGCCATGGCGTTCGCACACCCTGATGGACGGTCTCTCGTGCGGTGCGGCTATTGTTGTGGTGAGATTGTGCGCGAACCACATGGCTCGGGAGGGTTCGGGTACGACCCGATTTTCTATCTCCCTGAGCTGGGCAAGACCATGGCTGAACTCACATTGGAAGAGAAAAATCAGCTCAGTCACCGCTCTCTTGCGCTTCGCCAGATTATTGTCTTGCTCAAAAAAATGATTGACAATAGCGCCACCTTCGGTGATTTACTGAGTCTTTAGAAGCTGCGGCCAAGCTATAGAAAATAAGGCATCAAAAATCCATAGGCCGCTGTTTTAGACCGTAAAAACTGGCGTTGAGTCCTTTATGCGCATCTGGCTCAGTAGCGCTTGACAGTATGTACGATCGGGGCGTAGCGCAGGTGGCTAGCGCGTCCTCCTGAGGCGGAAGGTCGGAAAGC
>CAYVXD010000142.1:4075-10223 GCA_964454265.1 uncultured Candidatus Sumerlaeota bacterium
AGAGAATTCATAAGAGAAAAATTAATGTCGGGGCGTAGCGCAGGTGGCTAGCGCGTCCTCCTGAGGCGGAAGGTCGGAAAGCTTATTTGAACTATGTACTATGCGTATGTGTTAAGAAGTAAGAAAAATGGCAAGCTTTATTCAGGCCAAACTCAAGATTTGGAAAAGAGATTATTAGAACATAATCTCGGCAGAAATAAATATACGCGGAATAAGTGTCCTTGGGAATTGGTTTATTTTGAAGTATGCTCGACAAGGTCATTGGCTATAAGAAGGGAAAGATTTCTGAAAACCGGAAAAGGAAGAGAATTCATAAGAGAAAAATTAATGTCGGGGCGTAGCGCAGGTGGCTAGCGCGCCTGCCTTGGGAGCAGGAGGTCGGTGGTTCAAGTCCACTCGCCCCGACCACTTTCAAACTTATTAATGCTGGCTGCGCTTCAGCGGTACACCTTCGCAAGGAGCGGTAGCAGTTCAGAGAGGCTTCAGTCGAGTCTTATGGGAGTTAGTGTGTGCGCCAGTAGCTCAGTTGGATAGAGCAACGGACTTCTAATCCGTAGGTCGTGGGTTCGAGTCCCGCCTGGCGCGTGCTACGGGTTTTCTGATGTGGTGGGTATAGCTCAGTTGGTGAGAGCACCAGGTTGTGGCCCTGGGGGTCGAGGGTTCAAGTCCCTCTACCCACCCCATGTGTTTTAAGTATGATGTTCTGTTGCGTGAAGATATGTGCGCCTGTAGCTCAGTTGGATAGAGCAACGGCCTCCGGAGCCGTGTGTCGGAGGTTCGAATCCTCTCAGGCGCACTTGTTTGTGTGTTCAGGGCTTCGCGAGTGCGGGCTTTCGCCGCGTAGGCTCTGCGGTAAGCCGAGATGAATCGGGCAGGCACCGCGCCGTGCGTCGCTTGTGAGTAAGAAGACGTAATCTGCCCCGACCAATGAACAAGCCAATGCGCGCCCGTAGCTCAGCTGGATAGAGCGTCGGACTTCGAATCCGCAGGTCGCAGGTTCGAATCCTGCCGGGCGTGCCAGTTATTACCTTTCTCGTGGGTGGGCCGTTAGCTCAACTAGGCAGAGCAGCTGACTCTTAATCAGAAGGTTGGAGGTTCGATTCCTCCACGGCCCACTATTTCGCTTCATTAATATCAATTCTACAGTCGCTTGCCAGAACGCCACAAAAAGCACATACAATGGTCTCTACTTCTTGCTATCAGTAAACTGCATCGGACAAGTTCTGTCTTATGATTTGACTTGCTCAACTTCACACGCGATGCCGCTGCCGAGGCTTCGCTCATCCTCGACCGCGCAACAGTCGAGACTTTCGAACTTCCAGCCTTGCCCTAATTCTACAAGGTCATTGCCGATTCCATGATTGTTCAAAGATCGAAGCCGGAATTGGGTTTTCATTCGAACAGGGAAAAAAGTCTTCCAGACGGCACTGTGCTAATATTGTGCTAAATTCTGTGCGCTAATGTGCAGCAATGTGCAGTTATTTGCAAATAGGACAATTTGGTTAAGAAAAAATCCTGCAAGTATTTGCAGCAATATGCAGTAATGTGCAGTAGTTTGCAAACGGGCGGGAATCTGATTCTTGATCAGAAGGTTGGAGCCTGCCAGCCGGTCAGGCAGGGTTCGATTCCTCCACGGCCCACTGTAATTTCCAAAGTCACGTTCAATGGAAGAATATCATATGTCGGCAGGAATGTAGTCTTCGTTTATGCTTTTGTCCGTGGCCAGAGTAAAACAATGATTGATTTTCCGCACTACTTCACCTCTTAGTGATTCGATGTCGTCAGCAGTGTGGCGCTTATTAGTTATCCACACTACCCGCCGGATTGTTCCCCGTCAGCGAAAATTGGGCGCATCTAGAGATAGACATAGTGTGTAACTAATAGCTGAGATTGACTCACTCCCGAGGGTAATTATCATCAATCTCAGGGAGGTCATTGAGATGACAAACTTAAAATCGAAGCCTAGAGTAGGAAACACAGAATCAAGCAGTGAAGGTAGGGACAGTTATTATGGATATGGTTGGATGGTTTCTAAAGATGGTGTCTTTTCACATTATGGCTCCGACGGCACGAATGCTTGGGTGGATCCCAAGAATGACCTTATAGTTCTGGTCTTCACGCAGAGTCTCGGTGAAGGGAAAATGCACACACGCTTTCTGAAATTGGTACAGGTATCCATTTTGGAATGATGAGAGGAACAACAACGGTTACGAGCAAACTGTATCTTGACATTCCCTTCGATTTCGTTATTGAAATAGATACAGAAAATTCTCGATGATACATAGCATAGTTTTTAAAATGGTTTAAAACGATATTATAGGAGTAAGAAAATGAAGAGCATTGAAAAGCGAAGAAACTGTTGTTGTCTGAAGGCTATAGTCCTGATGGTGCTTGCAGGACTTGCTTTCAGCTGTGCACGTTACCCCACAGTAAGTCTAATCGATCCCAAGCACCCGGAGTTTCAAGAGCGAGGAACAGAACGGTTGGTAGCTTTGGGAGAGGAAATCCAGGCGATCTTTGATAGAGAAGACTTCAAAGAAGCACGTTGGGGTGTTTATATTCGGTCTTACGACACAGGTGATGTGGTGTTTAGACGAAACGAGACACAGACGTTTGCTCCGGCTTCCAATGAGAAATTGTTTACAACAGCAGGATCACTGATGTTGTTTGGACCGGAATTCAGATACGCTACCCAGTTTTATGCTACAGGAGAACTTGAATCCGATGGTACACTAAAGGGAGACCTGATCGTCCAGGGTAACGGTGACTACTCACTGGGATCAACCCGACCTGAGCGCGATCTTAATGAGCAATTAGCTGAACTAGTCGAACAGTGCCGTCAGGCTGGAATTCATGAGATCGAAGGCGACCTCATCGGGGATGATACGTGGATGCACCCCAGTGTCGAAGGGTGGCGAGCCGGTTCGTTCGTTATGAATCAAAACCAGATTCATGTAACTCTTCACGACGGAGGACAAGAAATGGAAGTTGTTCCTCAGGTGTCCGGGATTAAAGTAATCGATAAGGTGGAACGAGTAGAAGCGGAGTCGGAACAGCGCAGCCGACTTCGTTTGCGTAGGGTAGCTGAAGATTCCCCGGACTATCAAGCCAATGGCCTAACATTTAATCTGACTGGCAGGATAAAACCCGGAGAAACTCGTACCGCATCGGGTTCAGTGGGAGGTGATCCGGTACCGTTTTATCTGGATGTTCTCAGAGAGGTTTTTGAGAAGGAAGGGATTGCAATCAGGGGATCGACCTGGATTTTGAAAGAGAAGGACGAGAATTACCAAACCTTTATGGACAATGCTACGTTCCGTTTTCAGAGACTCTCTGCGGCGATGTCAGAACTTATTCGATGGGTCAATAAACCAAGCGACAACTACCAGGCTGAACGGCTGTTCTTGACGTGCGGACATAACCTTTCCGGATATGCGAGCATGGAAAGTGGGGAAGAAGCCATTAAGAAGGTTCTACTGAAGTTCGGTATACGGACTGAACTTTATGACCTGGCGGATGGCTCGGGACTAAGTCATAGAAACCAAGTACGCCCCATCGATATCGTTGACCTACTCGATGCCATGAGAGAAACCAGCTACTTTCCTGTATTCTACGAGAGCCTTCCAATTGCCGGGGTGGACGGTACACTTCTGCGGCGGATGAAAGACACTCCCGCCGAAGGAAACGTGCGCGCCAAGACAGGTCATATTAGGGGAGTCACCGCTCTATCAGGTTATGTAACCTCGGTTGATGGGGAAAGATTTACCTTTTCCATGATCATCAATGATAACAAAGTCTCATCGAGCATACCTGACGGAGCAGAAAATGAGGTTTGTGCGTTGCTGGCGGGCTTTTCCAGATGAGCATTTCTTTGTCAGATTATGATTATAAAACTCGACACGCGGTCCGACTTCTTTACCCAGTTTTATCTTCCGCTTTGTCTTTGACTCGCCGTGACAGGTCGAGGTGAGGTCTGACGCCGAAATTCGAAGGTAGATTAATTCACAAGCACTCCCGAGGGTTGCTTTAGAAATTCCCCATTCTCGAAGATGATCGATCCGTTCTGGATAATGAATTTAAGATTGTTCAGTTTTAAGGTACCGTCTCTCATGAAAGATTCGTCTTTCTCAAAAAGCAGAAGATCCGCTATACTACCTCTGCGGATTACACCCCGGCCTGAGAGAGCAAATTGTTTTGCTGCGAGACTTGTGAATTTTTGCACATCTTGAATTGGAATAGTGTTTGGAATATTCGTTTGTTTAAATTGGTTTCTAGAGATTGATCTTGTTTTGAACCAGGAAAGATACTTTGAAAGATCTTGGTGTACGGGTGAAGGATACACACCAAGAATTTTTCGCGTCAGTCCGTACCAGAATCGGTCCCGGTCCTCAATTGAAAGCTGGTCGGGGAAATCTCCTATATAACCCAAGAATCCAGTGTTGATGAGAGACATCGTGCCGGTGCTGAAGGATTCCGGTTGTGCAACTTCGCTTTCGTTATGAAGATTCACGTGAGCTATCTGTGTCATAATTCCTTGCTTCAGCATTTCCTTCATATCCGACGCAGATGGTATTTTTCCTGGTCTGATATTCGGATTCAATGCAATAAAGCCCAGCACACACACAAGGCCCTGACCATCAATGACCTGTTTACCGGTCGTTACCTGTAAATCTCCAAGATCAGAAATGTAGCCTCTGGTAATTCTCCAGTCAGGCGACCGCCTGGAAATTCTGTAGTTAATACCTATGTCTCCCATAAAGGGAGGGTGTCCTTTTCCATTAACAATCGTCACTTTCGATATCATAAGATCAAAAATGCCATACTCGCCGGACCGCAGGAGTTGATCGTACAACGTCGGATTCCGGGAAAGATGCGAATCATTGGCAATCGCATGAAATACCGATAGAAGGCCAACAAAATTAATTTGCGTTAATATAGACAAGTGGTTTCCAGTCCATCCTCCCGATTCGAGAAGAATTGTACTGACACCCCATTCCTGCATGGAATCGCCGAAAGCTCTCGGTATGTAATCAGCATCATACCGGGAGATATATCCATAACACCATGGTGATATGGATTGATACAAAGTGGCCGGCACCTTTTTCGCTTTCAATGTGGTTTCATTCTGGTTGTTCTGGAGGTCAAAGGGAGGTACCAAAAGGGAGATGGCTAAAATTTTTTTTGTGTTACCCACCATCTTTCTTGGGTCATGGTCGTGGAGATTAAATCCAAAATCGGGGTTAAATCTATCCTGGGCTTTTTTAATATTCGTCCTTCGGGTGTCTGTTGGAAGCGGGCGTCACGATTGATATCGATGTCCATGGCGTTTCGTCGATTGAGCTTTTCCGCGCCATCAGGATTAAGCATGATTATCATTAGCAGTGTAGTGTGAGAGAGAGTCTCTTTCACAAAAGGATGGGACTGGTTTTCCGTAATATATTCCATGATATCCAAAAGTGCCGAGGTAGCAGTCGGTTCATCGCCGTGCATCTGCGACCAGGGTGAAAGTTTTTTGGGTCCTTCACCAACGGTAACAACATTGATGCTTCTGCCCTCTACCGATTCACCTAATTTTTCGATCTTAATAAGGTCAGGATGATCCGATTGAAGTGTGCCCAGAATTTGCATGAGTCCTTCATGCTTCAACACTGCGGGATTTGTGGGTGATATTTTATATTTCGAATATTCGTCCAACAAGAATCTTGTATCTTCAGGTAATTCAGTTTCGAGCTTCTGTTGTGATGATTCGGCAAATCCACAGAAGGTAAAGCTGGAGACAAAGAACGCTACCACAATCAAGGTATATCCATTTTTTTAACATAGACTTCACTCCTATTCAGATATTTAAGTTAATCCCTGACAACAAACTTTAATTCCCTGGGCCATGACCAGTTTCCCCAAACGTTCATTACACGCAATCGAATCGTATGATCTCTCGGCTCAAGATCTGCATGGGAGGTTGCTTTGATCTCTGTGTTTTTCGCATCATACTCAATCTCCGCTAGTACATCATCATTGAGTCAACCCAAATTGTACATCCGCCGTTCTTGAATTGTTTTTCGCACCACCTCCCCTCTTCTATTAAGACAGTCGGACTAGTGCTCTGACCGTCTCAAAATGTTGGGTAAAGCTTTTTTAGTTTAATACG
>CAYVXD010000143.1:0-10214 GCA_964454265.1 uncultured Candidatus Sumerlaeota bacterium
CCTCACGGTGGCACAGGCATCACGCCACAGGCGCATTTTCAACTTGCCTGTGGGTCTGAACATGCTGCTGCAGTTTTTTGCTGTTTGCTTTAGAAAGGATTCCGATTGGCCACATACCTCGAAAAGCGCCGATTTGTTTCAACTCTCCTTTTGCTAGCCATGCTCCTGGTCATCGGGCTGGTGGTGAGTCCGTTCATCGGCGCACGGCGTATTTCCATTTCGCGGATATTCGACTTTTCCGTGCCGTGGTCTGATAATCCGGATGCGAACATCTTTTTCGTGGTGCGCCTGCCGCGAGTTCTACTTGCCTGTGTAGCAGGAGCCGCTTTGGCGTGTGCAGGGGCGGTATTTCAGGCGCTGCTGCGCAACCCGCTGGCTACTCCCTATATCCTCGGCGTCTCAACCGGAAGTACCCTGGGCGTTATTATTGCGATCAAGCTCCAGCTCGACTTGCTTATCGCTGGCTTCCCTGTTATATTTGTGGTGGCCTTTGCCGGAGCTTTTCTGGCGATATTTGTTGTCTACTGGCTATCGCGCTCAGGGGGGCGACTCTCGACAACTACGCTGTTGCTCGCTGGCGTGACGGTGAACTTCTTCTTCGCCTCTTTGATCCTGCTGATTCAGTATCTCTCGAATCCTGCGCAGTCGTTTCAGATGATTCGCTGGATGATGGGAGGAGTGGATATTGTGCGCTACAGGCCAATTCTTGAGATCACGCCCGTGATTCTCGTTGCGTTGGTCCTCCTGATGGCAGAAGCGCGCAACCTGAACGTGCTGAGCGTGGACGCGACCACAGCGGCCCAGCTCGGCATTAATGTCGAGGCAACTCGACAGCTTCTCTTCTTCACCGCCTCGCTGCTTACGGCTTCAGTGGTGGCAGTGTGCGGGCCTATCGGGTTTGTCGGGCTCATTGTTCCCCACATCATTCGGTTGCTGGTAGGCGCAGATCATCGTCTGCTGCTGCCTGCCTCAGCGCTTTTCGGTGCGTTTTTCTTAATTGTCTGCGATACGATTGCGCGCACTGTCCTCGTGGGAATAGAAGTTCCGGTGGGTGTAGTGACTGCGATGTGCGGCGGGCCGTTTTTCATCTGGCTGCTACTGCGCCGCCGCATCCGCGGCTTAATCACGGATTGAGCAAGCGCGAAGTCTCGCTCCGGGATTTTTCTACACATCCAGCCTTTCAAGCAAATCAGATAAGCCACAGAGACGCGGGGCCACAGAGTAATAAGATACATTGTTTAGAAATCTCTGTGCCTCTGTGTCTCTGTGGCAATATTTAAAGGAGTTATTTGGAGAAGATAAAAACGAGAAGCACAGCAATGAGGATTACAGCGAGAATAGCCAGGAGTCCAATACTACTAATACTAGCAGCCATATAATATTACCTCAGCACATTGGCATGTGCTTGTCTCTACCTCTCTCGAATGTTAAGCACCGTTTCCAGCATCAAAGTCTCGATGAACAACCTGACTTGCGGGACTATATTCATCAGAATCATCTTCTTGCCCGCTTTTTCAAACAGCTGGTGCAGCTCAAGCAGAATCCCGATAGCCATACTATCAACGAACGGCACTTTTTTCATATTGAGGATAATGCGGGCAATCTGAGGCACATCTGCGACCCGTTGGAGGGCTTCCTTCACGGGATGAAAGTTCTCGGCCACCAGCTCATTCTCCAACGTCACAATAAGGATGTTCTCTTTCACCCGTTGTTTTATCTGCACATCACGGCGCACTTGCTGGCGCCGTTCAACAATAGGTGAAGGAGTCTCGTATTCAGGACGCCTCCGGTCTGCGCGACTTCGTCTGCGTGGAACAGCCACCGTATTGTCTCCTCACACGAACTGGAACGTCTCAGCAATGAGCTCTGCACTTCGCGATCGAGTATGCATTATGCCGCAGCCACTATATTGTCGTCAGAACCACCGATTCCCGCTGCCGGATTGTCTGGAGCATCATCTCCCGCGCATCGCCGTTAGCAGCGAGTGCTACATCCGGAGTGCTAGACTGCCTTGACTACGCGCTTCGATTTAATACACCGCGTGCATACGTTCAGCCGCTTGATCGTGCCATTCACATTGACTCTGACCTTCTGGACGTTTGCACCAAAAGTCCGTGGCGTCCTGTTATGCGAGTGGCTGATATTCTTACCAAATCCAGTTGATTTTCCGCAAATCTGACACGTCGCCATTTCAAAAACTCCATTTCATCTGTCTTATTCTAAAAAATATGCTCTATTAATAAGGTATATCGCAAAATGTCAAGCATTCTCAGCCGCTTACGTCACATAAAGTATCACCACATCGCCGCCCACTGTAAAGCACTAATTGCCTGCTTCCTGCTATTTCGAGTGCAATAGTAGGGGCGTTTAATTAAACGCCCCGACATACTGTACCGTTATCTATAGAAATCTAAATAGAACAGGTCACAATAACTACGACTTGGAGCACCCATTAATCGGCGGTCTTGTGTTGCGTACCGGCCTTGTGGCGGGTTGTCCAGAAGTACAGAGCAAGGCTAATTATAATGAAAGAGAGGATCTGCGAGGTGGAGAGGGCGTTAAACCATATGCCTCGGTCAGGATCGCCCCGGAAGAATTCGATGAGAAATCGCACACCAGAGTAAAGCAATAGATACAGGAGCAGGAGCTGACCATCAAAGTGCTTTCTGCGCGCTACTAGCATAAGTGTTACAAAAATCAGCAGGTTCGCGCCGCTCTCAAACAACTGCGTGGGATAAATAGGCAGGGAGTGCGTAGCCCCTGGGTCAAGCAGTCCGGCGCTCCAGTGGTCGACAAAAGATCCGCTACCCACGTACTCTCCCGCTTTGTCAAACACGGCGGGGAACCGGACTCCAAGAAAGCGCAAGCCGGAACTAACAGGCTTTCCATAGCAGCAGCCAGCAGAGAAGCAGCCCAGGCGACCAACGAAATGTGCAAGCGGAATTGAGGGGGCAACCACATCGGCAACCTGCCAGAACGGCAATTGATGTCGCCGGATGTAGATCATGCCCACAGCAACTGCGCCTCCAATTGCCCCGAGGAATACAAAACCTTGGCGCGCAAAAAGTATCTTGAATGGCGACTCAAGAAATGCTGGGAAATAGACGATAATATATAGCAGGCGGGCACCAACAATTCCTCCAAGGAGACAGAAAAAAATCAAATCCATAATGACATCTTGCTTGAAGTGTGTCTTGCGAGCATGCCGGACTGCCAGGATCACTCCCAGCAGCACGCCAATCCCAACAAGTACGCCATACGTGCCGATGTAAAAATTTTTGGTCACATAGAATAGAATAGGATGCATAAGGACGTCCCTCCGATCAATCGGCGTTAAGAGGATTTCGATCTTGATCTGGCAGCTATGGTGCCCAGCAGTGCGTGAACCTCTTTTAGCTGCTCAACAATTGGAATTCGCTGAGGACATTTCGGTTCGCACTCACCACACTCGGTGCAGGCGTCGGCGCTGAAACCCGGGACCCAATGTCCTTTTGATCCAAGCAACTGATAATTGGTTCTCGCCCAGTCTGTCAAATCATAGACAATAGCGTAGTTGCGATACTTAAAAATCTCGGGGATGTTTACTTTCTGTGGGCACGGTTCGCAATAGCCGCATCCAGTGCAGAAGCGGTCGCCGAGCGCCTTGAGCTGGTCCAGAGTCGCCTGGATGGCCGCGAGTTCATCGCCCGAGAGAGGGGCAGAGTGGTTCGCTGTAGCAACATTCTCTTCCACCTGAGCGATGCTACTCATCCCTGACAGGGCCGAGGAGACTGCGCGATTTGCCCACACGAAGCGCAGGGCCAGTGCTGCGTTGCCTTGCGCCTTCACGGGTTTAAGACTCTTAATTACCTGCGAGGGTTGGGCCAGCATACCGCCGGCAACTGGGCCCATAACTAACACACCAATCCCATGGCGATATGCCGCCTCAATCGGCGGTACTTGCGACTGATTCAATAGGTTATACTGAATTGTCATGCAGTCGAATTCCCCGGACTCAATCAGGGGTATGGCCTGCTCAGCCGCGTCATGCCATGAAAAGCAGATATGCCGGATCAGCCCTTGCTCCTTCGCCTGTTTGGCAACTGCAAGAGGCCCGTTGGGCTTCAAGAGGATTGTCTCCCACATTGTTTTATTGAGGCTCCACATATGATACAGGTCAATCGTTTCCACGCCCATGGTGCGAAGCGACCCTTCGAGCTGCCGGCGCGAGGCAGCGGCCGTTGGGTTTCGCTGCACCGGGTTTTTCGTCGAGAGCAATACGCTATCACGGTAGCCCCTGAGCGCCTTGCCGACAATGGTCTCGCTACGATTCTTACAATAGTAGGGAGCAGTATCAATCATATTCACGCCAAGATCAAAGGCGCGCTGAATAACAGCAATGGCCTCGGCCTCATTCTCAGGCAGGCGCATAGCGCCAAACCCTAGCATGGAGACCTGAAGCCCTGTAGTGCCAAGCGGTCGGTATTGCATTGATGGAAAGGTTCCTTGCCTGTTGCGTGTGCGTGGCCACGCTACTATCCGAGAAGCAACGAGGCGAAAAGTAGTTTTTCCGCGCTCAATAGAGCGCCTATTGCCAATGCGCCCTGTCTCAAAAAAAACGTTGCACGCACGGTTTTTCTCTCTGACACATACGCGCTGATGTGCTATAATATAATGTTATAAAGGAGACGCAAGAAATTTTCTTGATGCGAATTGGTGCAATCGAAACGTTGGTTTGGCATGGTTGGTGTATTTACCCGCTAATTTTGGGCAAATATTCGCCGCTCAGGTGTTCTGCAACTTGAGCTGCTAAATCGTTAGCCAACAAACTCTTGACATAGATAGCCGCTCTGCTACATTTTCATAACAGTAAATACAGGAGATCCTTGTGAATTTTGTGCCATGAACCAAGAGGCGTACGGAAAAACTGACATTGGCTTGAAGCGGACTCACAACGAGGATAACTATGCCATTGTTGATGATCTTGGCTTGTATCTTGTGGCTGATGGAATGGGAGGTCACAATGCCGGTGAGGTCGCGAGCCGCACGAGCATTAACACTATCGTGAAGTTCATCCGTCGCTGTTTGGCAGACTCGCAGCTCACCTGGCCATTTGGCGTTGATGCAAACATTTCAGAAGCCGAAAATATGATTCTCACCTCAGTACGCCTGGCCAATAAGGAGCTCTGCCAGCTGGCAGCACAGGATCCCAACTACAGTGGCATGGGAACCACCATTGCCGGAGTGTTTATGGACGGCGATAAGGCGTGCGTAGTGAATGTGGGTGATTCGCGCATCTATCATATTCGGGGCGATGAAATACTTCAACTCACGGTTGACCACTCCTGGGTGAGCGAGCAACTGCAAAAAAAGCTCATCACGGAAGAAGAGGCGCGGAATCATCGCTGGAGAAATGTAATTACCCGCGCTCTGGGCAACCGTAACAGTGTAGAGATTGACGTGAACACCGTAGAGGTAGCCCCGGGCGATTTGCTGCTGCTCTGTACTGATGGGCTTTCAGGCATGGTCAAAGATGCGGAGATCAAAGAAACCATCTGCAGCATGGGAGATAATCTTGAGCTAGCCTGTCAGACGCTCGTGCAAAAGGCCAACGAATATGGAGGCATGGATAATATTACACTGGTTCTCATAAAATTCCTGCCCTAGGATTAACACCACTCCAACCCGCGTTTCACTTTTTCTCATTCTTCCCAGACATCTAAGAGCCCCGAACAAAATGAATATTTTGAATATCTACAGGGCTTAGATACTTCGGAACTTTAATTATAAAGTGGCACGGGCATCACGCCACAGGCGCATTTTCAACCTGCCCGTGTAGATTCATCCGCCTAGGCGGATGCCACGCATAGAACAAAAAGAGGTTCTTGGCATTCCATAGTGGGTAGTTGTAGGGGCGTTTAATTAAACGCCCCTACATGCTGCATATTTAATAAGGTTGACATAGCCGTGCCTTTCTTCTATGTGTTCTCACAACGTGCATGTACTCTGAAGGCATCGGGAAATTGCAGAGACAAAGCATATTTGTCAGGCAGGTTTATTCTCCTGGAACATGATGCCCAAGATGAACAATGTTGAAAATGCGCCTTGTGCGTGCACGTGAATTCTGTCCGATTTCCCCGGAAGATGCTCCCACATGCCTATGCCAACCGTCGTCAACAAGAGACAGGAACTATCCCATTCAATCGTTTTGTTTCTTGTCTTCGTGCTATGGTTGCTCGCCATTCTCTGTCCCTTTCTGTTGAAGCTCCCACGGACGATTAGCCCCGTATTGAACCGTGTCATACCGTGTTTTCAGCTAGCCCTGGTAATATTTCTGGTAGTGACGGCAATTGCCATCGGAAAAATATTCATCCGCTGGTCACGCCTTGCGATTCCAAACTGGCTGACGCACATATGTATATGTGCAGGAATCGGAATGGTAGTACTCATCTATTTGACCCTGCTACTGGGGGCATTGCATCTGCTGTGGACGTGGAGTTTTTTTGCGATTTTGCTGGGAGGGCTGTTTATTGTTCTGCTGGAGATACCAGAGCTCGTGGAGCAGGGGATCGAGGAATGGAAGGCACATCGGCCACGCGTTCAGCCGGTGGACACCCTATTGCTTGTGCTACTCGCTGTTGCACTAATGCCGCCGTTTTTCTCGGCCCTTGTCCCGCCTTACTCGTGGGATGCGCAGGTTTATCATCTCACGATTCCGAAATTGTATCTACTAGATCATGGGATTCACTACATCCCTCTGAACATCTATTCCAATATGCCGCTGAATATAGATATGCTATTTTTATTGGGGATGGGAGCCGGCAATGACGTTGTGGCAAAACTGCTCCATTATGTGCTGGGATTACTCGTATGTGTCGCGCTCTACGGGTTTTCGCGCCAGTACTTTGTAGAACGGGTTGGGCTGCTGGCAAGCTTACTGTTCGTGGTGCACCCGATGGTAAACTACGAGTTTGGCATCGCATTCATTGACGTAGGGATGGGATTCTTCTTTGTGTTGATGGTATGGAGTTTTATCGAGCTTCTCAGAGGCGGGCAAACGCAGTGGGCTGTGATTATGGGTCTATTTGGTGGGGCACTGCTGGGTTCGAAGTACACAGGTACACTTGGGGTGCTCAGTGTTCTGGTCACCTTCCTTGTTATTCTCGGCGTGACAAAAGTGCGGAGTGGGAAGAAAAACGAGGGGATATTGATTGCCGAAGCAACGATTCAGCGCAAATGGATCCTGACCGGGGCTTTTCTTTTAGTATCTGCGGTGCTGGTGCTACCGTGGCTCATTAAGAGTCTTATCTATACGGGCAATCCTGTGTATCCGCTGTTGTACGGATTGTTTGATGGGCGCGAGTGGACAGCGACAATGGCGCAACAGCTTATTGACTGGCAGCATAATATCGGTCAGGGGCGGAATGTTGTGGATTATCTGTTACTGCCTTGGCGGGTTTTTATGGAAAGCGGGCCAGGCTATCTACACTTTGCAGGAAAACTCTCTTCTCTGCCTTTCGTAACGCTTCCACTGGCGTTTCTTGTTGTGTGGCGTAATCAGTCCATTCGGATTCTTCTGGGAATCTTTGCGATTTTCTTTATTCTCTGGGCATTGGGGGCACAGCAGGTACGGTTTTTGATTCCGGGTCTGCCACTGCTCGGGATTATTGCGGCGGTAGGAATCGAATGGGTACGAGATCGCGGACTGCGCGTGCTATATGGGCTTCTTATTGCGCTGATTGTGATCATTAGCGTGATGACGCTCGCGTGGCAGCGTGAAGAACCCATAGCGCCCACGATGCACGACCACCTGCGGGTTATATTGGGTGAGGAGACGCGGGATGCCTTTCTCCGACCACGGGTGCGCTCTTATGGATGCTTTCGGCACCTAGACACGATTGCCTCCCCAGGCGATCGCATTCTTTTTCTCTTTGAAAATATGGGCTACTACTGTAATTTTCCCTATCTGGCAGATGGTATGTTTGAGGCATCGTATTTTGTAGACCTGGCAGTCCGATGTGGGACGCCCGAGGCATTTGCTGACGCACTTCACGCGCTCGGCGTTTCGTATGTGCTGGTCAACACGTTTGTCTATCGCGATGTGCTGAGCGGCCTGCCGCTCTTACGGGATCCGGCCTTAAACGCCAGGTATGAAAAAGGTCTTAATATAATTAGCCAGTTTTTGCATAACTTCCTTCAGCCGGTTTACTCCGAGTATGGGTCGGTCATCTATCAATGGAAACCCGGCCGCTCTCCCGCGTCCCACATGAATGAGCGGGTAACTGATTAGGCGGCTTCGCCATGCGTACAAGAATGCCCGAAGGGGGATGTGGCACGATTGGTGTGTCTCTGGTAGAAGATAATCAGTGCCGGAGCTAAATTCAAATTGCATCTGCAAGACGACTTCCTATCACCTAGAGAAGAGTTGCCATGAGTCAACATAGCGATCGGTCCCGTCCAACAATTGGGATTAATTGCAGCTGGATCGAGAATAGAACGCGGGTTCCAGCACTAATGATCAGAATGAATTACTTGACCTCGGTCATCAAGGCGGGTGGAACTCCCCTGCTCGTGCCAGTTGTAGATGACCCTGCGCTCTTGGAAAGCTATCTGGATCGTATTGCCGGGCTGCTGCTCATTGGAGGACGGGATATTTCGCCAGCGCGCTATGGCGCATCAGCGCATCCGTTGACCGTGCCGCTACCTGCCACGCGCGAGGAGTTTGACCTGCGTCTTGTCTGCACAGCATTGGATCGCGGCGTTCCAGTGATGGCCATTTGCCTGGGTTGTCAGCTCTTGAACGTCGCGCTGGGAGGCACGCTGCACCAGGATATTGCCAGTGCGTTTCCCGAATCTCCTCTGCAGCATACAAAGAGAATTGGTATGAGCCTCACATCGCATTATGTCCGGATCGTGAAGGGTACACAACTGTTTCGCATTATCGGCAAGGAGAAGATCGAGACGAACAGTAGCCACCATCAGAGTATTAATCAGCTGGGGGATGAGTTGGTGGCATCAGCGTTTGCAGAGGATGGGATAATTGAGGCAGTAGAAAGCACGCGGTATCCATTTGCGCTCGGCGTTCAATGGCATCCGGAGTACCTTGCGGACCAGGAGGATCATGTCAAACTCTTCCAGGCGCTTGTTGAAGCCGCAAGACTGCACTTGACGTAGCGGCGCAACAAAACTACGCATCAGCACCTACCCGTATATTCCATGCCAATTAAACCGACTAACGGACTAACCGACCAACGGACCAACGTTCTTTTTACTTTTCAGCCTCTGATGCGGTTGGGGTAGGAGTAGGCGTAGCTGCCTTCTTTTTGATGCGAGCTGCAGCCTTGAGTCTGGCTGCATTTTCCTTCTTCTCGCGCTGATCCAGAACCTTTCTGTGCTGGCGTTTCATATAAATTTCCCAGGCTTTGAGCTGGCCGAAGTGCAGGCGAAAATGTTTGCGGTAACGCTCGAGCTGGGCAAAGATACTAATGAAGACCTTGAAATAGTCGTCCTTTCCGTCCCAGGTTTCCTCGAGCGTATCATAAACAACATCGCTTCGCTTCGGGTTCACCGCGAGAATTGTCTTTAGAATCTCAACATCAACCTCTGTGATCTCCTTGGCCGGGGCTTTCTTCTCCGCCAGGTACATGCGTTTCTTCAGAAGGCGGTGGAAAGCGACAACCGACTCAAAATCCTCGGGATTGTTAATGTTCTTTTCCAGACGCTCGATCAGTGCCTCATCTACCTCCCAGGCAGCAGGGCCAACAGGTTCAACAACGCCAGGGGATTGCTGCTTGCCGGCCGCAGTTGGCGTGATTTTCGCAGGCGACTGTTTCGACGCGTTTCCTGCCCACGCGAATGCGCACAACGCACAGATCACAATTACACCAATAGTCTTCCTATAAGTTGCGAACATTGTTTGCACTCCTCCTTTGACTAATCTAGAAGCCGCACTCATCAGATTCTCGGCATGTAATCCAATCTATTTGAGGGGTCGGGGAGTTTTACCTCCGACCCCTCATCCCGAGCGAAGCGAGGGATCTCCTTCCACTTCGGATTCATTTCAAGCCATTATAGAGATCCATGATTCTGTTAATCTTATTTTCTTTTCACGTCTCCAACCCTTTATCTGACGCTTTCTACGACGAGCACTTACTATATCAGCAAAAACCCCATAATATCGCAATTTATTTACATTATAATTCTTAGTAAATCCTCTAAGGTATGCCTTTTTATGG
>CAYVXD010000144.1:0-4330 GCA_964454265.1 uncultured Candidatus Sumerlaeota bacterium
AAGAACAGATTGTTATGAACGTAATCCTATCTGCAAAAGCCCAAGGAACTAGTGTTTACCATGTGTTTCGATCGTTATTTTGCCACCCTATCTGACAAACAACCTCAGGTAGTGACGTGCGCGGGTCCTCCACAGTGGTAAAATCGAGCTAGCCAATGTCCGAAGAGAAAGTCAATCACTTTTGCTGAGCATCCAACCTTGACAATTGCCAGACCTAACCCTATGCTTTTTTGGTCTTTTCAGATAGCAAATGGGGAGCAGATTTCTCAGGCCATATGGTTTTGCAAAATGGTGCGACACGTTATTGTATTATTACCTACGGCTGCCAGATGAATGATTCCGATTCGGAGATCATTGGGGCGATGCTGGCTGCCAGGGGATGGGAGCGTGTGTCTGGAGAGGCCGAAGCGGATGTTGTGCTGGTCAACACCTGCACGGTGCGGCGATCTGCTGAACAGCGCGCACTGGGGCGAATCAGCCAGTTGCAGCGGCTGAAGCAGCTGCGCCCGGAGATGATCATCTGCGTCTGTGGTTGTCTTGCGCAGCAGCAAGGCCAAGAGTTGCTGCGACGCGCCCCGTACGTTGACCTTGTCGTTGGCACGCGGGATCTGGCACGCCTGCCACAGCTGCTTGAAGAGGTTGACTCCACGGGAAAGAAAATTGTAGCTACGGACAGTCTCGAACGGCCTGTTCAGTATGAGGCACCAATCGTTCGTCCTGCTCAATTAAAAGCATTGGTCACGATCATGTATGGCTGCAATAATTTTTGCAGCTATTGTATTGTGCCGTACGTGCGGGGTCGGGAAGTGAGTCGCCCGAAGCCCGAGATCATTGCAGAAATTCGGGATCGGGTATCAACCGGCGGGTGTAAAGAGGTTCTCCTTCTCGGGCAGAACGTGAATTCTTATTGCAATGGAGACGTTGACTTCCCGGACCTGCTGGCAGAGGTAGCTCAAATTGAAGGACTGGAGCGCATTCGCTACATAACGTCGCACCCAAAGGATGCATCGCTGAAGTTAATAGAGCAGGTTGCTGAACTTGCCACTGTATGTGAAAACTTTCATCTACCCGCGCAAGCTGGCAGTAACCGCATCCTCGAGCGGATGAATCGCCACTATACACGCGAGGACTATCTCGGTTTGGTGGGGGAAATTCGCTCCCGAATTCCTCATGCCGTGATTAGCACGGATCTCATGGTTGGATTTCCGGAAGAAACCGAGGCTGATTTCAACGATACGATGGAGCTAGTTGAACAGGTGCGCTGGGATTCGGCATTCATGTTTATGTACACACCGAGGCCGGGGACACGTGCCGCACAGTGGGAAGATTCTGTGCCAATGGAATTGAAGAAAGAGCGGCTCGCACGACTGATTCAGCGCCAGGAGAAGATCAGCGAAGCGAAGAATCAGGCATTGATCGGTCACGTTGAGGAGGTGCTTGTAGAGGGCTACTCAAAGCGGTCGCGCAAGCAGATGATGGGGCGTACACGCGGCGACAAGGTGGTGATTGTTCCCGGCGACGAACAGTTGATTGGCCGAATTGTCTCAGTTCGAATTTCCGGCGCTTCGGCGCACACGTTGTTTGGGGAGCTGATTAGCGGACAATAATAAAGCACGGCCGGTTGCTTTTCCGGCATTCTGCGCTCTTATTGAGATTTGTATAGATAACGGTACAACAGAACCTCTTTTTGTTCTATGTGTGGCATCCGCCTAGGCGGATGAATCTACACGGGCAAGTTGGAAATGCGCCTGTGGCGTGATGCCCGTGCCACGTTGAATGGCACAGTTGAAGGCAAAGCATTCGCACAAAAATAATGCCTTCATCGGCTTTGGCTTTTTCTTTATTTATGCGAGAAGCAACAAGAGATATTTTCTCTCATTCTTACAGACGGTAAACTCGCTGTATTGATGACAAGATTGGATTGGGTATGAACATCTCGTGGGGTATTCTCTATGTTGCAGTGTTCATCCAGGCACTGGTACTTTCGCTAATTCTAACCCCACTGGCACGGCAGCTGGGGTTGCGGTGGCAGCTCGTTGATCTACCTGATGAGAAGAAGATTCATCGAGACGCAAAAGCCCGCTCAGGTGGGCTTGCAATTTTTGCCAGTTTTGTGCTTGTCATTTGTGGTGATCTTGTGCTCTTGAGGCTGATTTCGGAGCACACCGCACTCTTTTCAGCTGATGTGCTTCGCTTCTTTTCCAATATTCCCGGGATACTGCCGAAATTGGCTGCCATTTTAGTCGGAGGCAGCATCGTCTTTCTGGTCGGTCTCGTTGATGACCGCTATGGTCTTCGTCCCTACCAGAAGCTGATCTTACAGGTGGCAGCTGCCTTGCCTTTGATTATCGTGAATATTCGCATCGTGATGTTTGTTCCGATTCCGCTGATAGGTGGCATTCTGACGGTACTGTGGGTGGTGCTGCTGACGAATTCGTTCAACCTGCTTGACAATATGGATGGGCTTTGCAGCGGCGTAGCAACGATCATTCTGTGCGTGCTTGCCTTTGTATCTTACAGGTCGGGAGAATTATTCATGGTTGCAATCTTCCTGGCCCTGGCAGGGAGTGTGCTAGGATTCCTCCGCTACAACTTCTATCCGGCACGCCTGTTCATGGGAGATGGCGGAAGTCTGTTCATCGGCTATATGATCGGGGCGCTGACGATTCTATCAACGTACTATCATCAAGGGGTCCCAACAGGCCTGCCAGTACTGATGCCGCTTATCATCCTCGGAGTGCCGATTTTCGACACGGTTACAGTGGTCTTGATTCGCTTAAAAAACGGGAAGCCCATCCTAAAGGGTGATACAAACCATTTTTCCCACCGATTGGTCTCAATTGGGATGACTCAGGCAGCGGCGGTCGTTTTTATTTACCTGGTGACGTTGTGCGTAGCACTCGGGGCGCTCGCGCTACAGTACCTGCGCCTGGGGGCTTCACTGCTCGTCACGTTTCAGACGTTTTTGCTGTTTGTCTTGATTTTTTTGCTGGAACGGGTTAGCCGAAAAAAGAAAAGTAACGAACACCGAGAAATGAACGAGGGATAGTTCTATGAACATGACACGTTACATTATTCTTCTGGCCTGTGGCATGCTTCTGCTTGGCTGTCGAGAGCTTCAGACGCTGCGCGACATTCGTGAGAAACAGGATCAGTATATCAAGGAGCTTAAAGAGCGCAATGTGCAATACCAGGAGGCGTACTATACCCTGGTGGCACAGCGCAACACGGAGGCCGAGCAATTTCGCGAAAAGATCAACGCTTTGGAACGGGAAGTGGCCCGTCTGAACGCTGTACATACGGAGCGCGAAAAGGCGCTGGCTGATGCCAATCAGGAGCTGAAACAAACCTTGCAGGAAAAGCTCGGGGAAGCAGCTCAGCATGAGGCGCAGTTGAATCAACGCATTGTTCAGCTGCGCAGCGAACTGGCTGAAAAAGAGAAGGAAGTTAGTAGCCTCACAGAGACCCGATCCGCTCTTGAGCAGGAGAAATCTGCCCTCAACCAGCACATTGCAGAAATTCAGCAGATCGTGACCGAGCATGACAATACCATCAGTCAGCTCAAGGCACAAAGCACCACATTGCAGAATACGCTGACCAAGCGGGATGAGACGATTGCGAAGCAGAACGAGCGTATTGCATTAATTGAGAAAGAGCTGACGGCAAAGAAGAATATGGAGAAGCAGTTGCAGCAAAAAATTGAGGAATACTCAGCGAAGCTCGAAGCCCAGACTTCTACCCAGGAAGAGGTGGAGAAGGCCAAAAAGCGGCTGGAGGAATTGAACAAACAATTGGAGGCGCTGAAACAGGGGCGACCAGTGGCTGATGAGGAGCTGGCAGCCGCAATTAAAGACGTTCAGGAAGCCCTGAGTACCGAGATTAAGAGCGGTGATGCAGATGTGATACGCGATAGCCGGGGCATAGTTGTGCGGCTTCCAAGTGACTCTCTCTTTGAGCCCCACTCGGTCATTGTGTCTTCAAATGGCCGAAAGATTCTGAACACCCTGGTCGCCCATTTTAATAAGTACGCGGATCATCACATTATTGTTGAAGGGCATACAGATGATCAACCAGTGCTTGATTTGCCGTTCCCAGATAACTGGGGCCTGTCGGCCCAACGGGCAAACAATGTGATTCGCTACCTTGTTGAGCGAGGCAAAGTAGATCCGAAACGGATCAAGTCTGGTGCCTGCTCGATGTTTCAACCCATTGTGTCAAATGCCACGCCAGAAGGGCGTGCAAAAAACCGCCGCGTGGATATTATTCAGACCCCCTAGGGTGTCCACGACCGGCCCCATCAATTTCGTTTGCTTGCCCGTGTGGTTGCCTT
>CAYVXD010000144.1:4340-10196 GCA_964454265.1 uncultured Candidatus Sumerlaeota bacterium
CTCGGCCTTTGCTTCCTTCTCGCCTTCCTTGGGCTTCTCCTTTGCGCCGAGCAGCGGGGTTCTCACGCTTTCTGTGTTTCTGGACCTGCAAAGTCTAAGGCAGATATCCCTATGCGCAATATGATTGTCACGGTGACCCTCAATCCAGCGATTGACATGAATCTAACGGTGCCCGACTGGCGGTTTGACGATACGAACCGGGCGGTCTCGGTTCGCAAAGACGCAGGGGGCAAGGGAATTAACGTCTCACGGGTTGTGGCTGAGATGGGTGGGGATACGCATGCACTTTGTTTCCTTGGAGGGCATAGCGGGCGAGAGTTTAATGACCTTCTGCGTGCAAAAGGTATTGAGTTGAAATGTGTCAGGATCGAAGGCGAGACACGGCTCAACGTGGTGATCACGAATCAGGCTCAGCAGAAACAGATCAAGGTGAATCAGCAAGGGCCCAGAATTAAAAACTCAGAGTTCAGACGATTTGAACGGTTGCTGAGCCGCGAGCTTCCCGAGGCGGCGTTTGTAGCTTTTTGTGGGAGCTTGCCACCCGGTTTGCCTCACGACACGTATCTGCGCCTGGTGGAGCGCGCCAGGCGGCGCAACGTACGAGCAGTTCTGGATGCCGATGGTGAGGTGCTGAAACAGGGAATCCCCGGAAAGCCATTTCTGCTGAAGCCCAATCGTTACGAACTCGAGCGTCTGATGGGACGCAAGCTCACGTCAGAAGGCGCTGTGATTGATGCAGCCCGGCAGCTTCTTGCTCGCGGAGTAGAAGTCGTGGTGGTCTCGGACGCAGGGCGACCATGCATCGCAGTAAAAAATCAAGAGGTCTGGATTGGTATTCCTCCGAAAGTAAAAGTCTTGAGCACTGTTGGTGCTGGTGATTCGTTGATTGCCGGACTGGTGATGAAGTTCGTTGAGGGAAAGCCACTCAGAGAGGCCCTCCGCTATGGAATTGCGCTGGGTACGGCAGCAGCAACGACGCCGGATACGCAGCTCTGTTTTCGCAAAGATGTCCCACCAATTTTTAAGTGCGTACGAGTAGAGAAAGGCTGAGGCTGCGTAACAACTGTGGAATGCCTAAGTCGCCAGGATATGAGCAATCTTGAGCATTTTGCGATCGAACGATTTGCTCTTACGGACGGCTTT
This sequence comes from uncultured Candidatus Sumerlaeota bacterium, assembly GCA_964454265.1. GTDB lineage: Bacteria > Sumerlaeota > Sumerlaeia > MWCT01 > JAUWMI01 > JAUWMI01. The sequence goes on from CAYVXD010000144.1 coordinate 5,484, forward strand.
GAGTAAAGTAGTAAAGCGCAGCTGCCCGGCTATAATTCCCACAATGATGTCTGTTTTTCCAGCGCGCAGTGCCATGACAGATTCGTAGCCGAGTCGGCCACCAAGAATTCGGTCCGCCGCAGTTGGCGAGCCGCCACGCTGTACGTGACCCAGCACGGCAATACGAACTTCGTAGATGTCTTCCAGTGCAAGTCTCTGTGAGATCTTGAATGCGTTCCCAGCGTCGTCTCCTTCTGCCACGATTACGATGCAACTGCTCTTTCCCCGCGCTTTTGCATTCATAAGAACACGCCGCACTTTGCGCAGGTCAGTCTTTTCCTCGCGCACGAGAATCTCTTCCGCACCACTGGCAAATCCGACGTATTCGGCAATGTAGCCCGACGTTCGTCCCATTACCTGAACCAGAAACAGACGGTCGTGTGAGGTGGCGGTGTCGCGCAACTTGTCAATTGCATCGAGCGCGGTATTCACGGCAGTGTCAAATCCCAGAGTGAAATCTGTGCCGTAGAGATCATTATCAATGGATGCCGGGAGGCCGATTGTCGGTATGTGGTAGCGCTGGGCCAGGACGTGGGCGCCCGCTAGCGAGCCGTCGCCGCCAATGATGATCATTCCGTCAATGGCGTGCTTTTTCAGAGTCTGGACGGCGCGTCGTTGTCCCTGGCGGGTTTTAAATTCAAGACACCGGCCTGATTTCAGGATTGTTCCGCCACGATTAATAATGCCGCCAACTGTACGGCTTGTCATGGCGATTGTATCATCGTTAATCAGGCCACGGAATCCTTTCAAAAAGCCGATAACGGCCATTTTGCGATAAATGGCGGTTCGCACGATGGCGCGGATAGCGGTGTTCATCCCCGGCGCATCACCGCCACTTGTGAGCAATCCAATCCGTTTCATCATTCGTTCCCTCTCTTATCGGGATTATCGTACTGATGCTGTGAAAGTGAGGATGAAGAATCAAGCAATTTCTCAGAGCCGGTGCTTTTTACGATGAGCAAGGAATGTAAATCGGAGCACTTAGGGGTGTCAGGTGCAAAGCAGCACGAGCGGGGGATGATAGTGCTAATCCCGCGGTATTTGCGAATGGAATTGGCACTTCACATTTTCGCGGCTAGGAAAACTTCAGGTTGAGGGGTGGGAGGTATAGTAATGAGTATTTATGCGCGGTCACACATGCTTGCTTCGTTGCTGGCATGGCATTGAAATGGGGCAGGATAATTACCTATTCGGGGATTTCTTACTTTTCCCTGTGGGCCTATATGTTTAGAGCTCTTTCCTTTATGTTAGCTCCCTATGGCGCATAGGGTATGAACTCCTTTTCAATATCGCTGACAAGCTCCCAGCTGATATTCGAGGCTCGATAGCGGAATCGTACTTTGCCGTCCCTGAAGTACCTTGTGTATTCCACATCGCCGGGCAGATAAAGATCAGCGAGCTTCACAATATTGCTCAGAGTGCTCTCTTCCCACACCCACTCACCAATCCGATGACAAAACCTACTAATAATATAATTTTTCTGGGGATCAAACCAGTACTCGTAAACGGAGTTCGTGAACTTGCAGGTGAGCTTATAGAGATCACCTTCTTGTTCCAGGGCGTACGATTCAACGTGCGGAATTTTCTTGGGGTGAAAGGCTATAACAAGGGGACTGACCATATGAGTGTCCCCGGCCTGAGAGCGGTAATAGCCTAAACGGATCTCGGGTCTTTCTCTGTCCGGGCCCTTGGAGTGGCCATATACTCCATCAAATATATATGTTGATGAGAAATCTTCTTTCGGATTATTTTGTTCTGCACGGAAGCGATTACCGCATATGTAAAGGGTAGTAGCCAAGGAATGGTGTCTCACCGCCATGTTAATCGTGGAATCAAAACGCGCTTCCCTTTTTGTGAATATCTCTTTTATCTCTCCAGTCTCTAGATCTATCGAACGGTTTCTAGTACCTTCTTCCTCCACGATAACCTTTCCGTCCGATAGCTGCTCAACAATTTCAGATGGCAAGTAGTAGGTATAGCTATCCTCCTGGTAGGTAGCTTTCAGCGGCATCATGAACACCGCTTCTGCCTGCGCATGAATTTGTTCCACTGTCTGCGTTGTACTGAGCTGAGCAGAAGCTGTGGAAGAAAGCACTATAGAAGAGCTAAGAATCAAGACCCGTAGCCTATTGATTAGCATTGTTCAGTCCTCCTATTAAGTTTGTGAGAGTCAAGGCCTCGGAGTAGGGGTTAAAGGTTCCTCCACTGGAGGGAGTGTCAATTTATCCTTATTCTCCGCCCACCAGGAGACAATCTGTGCCATTGTGGCGGTAGAGCTGACGTCATTATTGGTAAGATAGGCCAGAGCTGGCACCAAATCACTATCGCCTTCTTGGATTTTCTTGACAATGAAAGGAAGCGCAGGAACACCCAGGTCTTTTATTTTCTGATACTTCTCATTTGCTTGCTTTTGATCACCTTGGGCTGCAAGAGTGTTCCATTCGGAATAGAGCTTCTCAAACCTCTCATGCGTATGCTTGCGTCCTTCTCTCCACCAGTATAGATAAACGTCCTGACCTGGCTCTAAATCGGGTAAATCCGGAAAAAGCACCATATTTTTTTCTCTGTCGTATTTGCCGCGAATCTTCACTTTTGTAATTTCTTCAATTGCCTTCCATAACAACTGTTCGTCCGGATTCTCTTCTATTTTGCACACAATGTACGGAATTGCCGGTAATCCTAGTTTAACAATCTCTCGAAATTCCTGGCACTTAAAACGTGGACCTGCAATAGACTGCACCATTACTTCCGGACGGGAAACATAATCTTTCCATGCTTGATACTTTGATTCAAATTGCTCCCTTATGCTTTCCTCTGCATGTGATAGCGTCGCTATACTTGCTGCCATCACCAAAAATGTTATGCTGGGCAGTCTCTTCATATTATACCATCCCCTATCTATTTATGCTGGTAGTATATTACTGGTTGACCATATTCTGCACCGTTCAAAGCATCATATACATGTTCCATTCTTACCCATTGGCCACACTTGCTCTCAAACATAATCCATTTTCCGGCTCCACAGCTACATGCCCTCTTTCTCGCGCCATGGAACCCGGAATAATACATAACATCAGCGTCTGTCTCGTCGGTTCCCGTTGGCACATATCCTTTATCGTCATAGAACGCATTTAACTCATTTATGGTCATGGTGCCATTACCGTCGCCCCACGGATATTCATCAATAACGATGTCATATGAATGCATCCTACTTGCCTCTACATCTACGTACCATGTAGTCGTCTCCCCTACGGACCACGCAATGCAGTTATAATAAGGGGAAACATCCTCATCATCTGTTATGCTCCATTCACAATGAATTAAGTTCTCGAATGCATTTTCGGCCATTTGTCTTTCTGAAGGAAAGGGTTGACGCTCACAATCAGCTGCAATGAAGGTGTACTTTACGGTGTCCGAATAGACTATCTTGTTGTAAGGATCTTTGTACTGGACCGAGAGATCGCACGTGCCGTTATTCTGATATCCCTCAACCCAGAGATTATCCTTCACATCGTAAAACTCATTGCGCTCCTGAGAGTTTTCGAGATTCCAGGTCTTCTGGTCCAGGTTAACAAGAACCATGTTTGTGTCCCCTTTTTTTTTATGCTTCCACACGCGCGCCTTAGTATTGCTTCTGCTGAGAATTACCCATCCTTTGTCAAGGGTAGACGGAGTAAGCGTGACGACGGCTTTTTTGAGATCGTCTTCGTCATCAACTTGAAGTGGCCCATCTTCGAGGTAATCGCCTCCGGGATGATCAGGCCACCCTTGACTAATGTCGCTGTCATTATCGTTGTCCACGTTGAAGTGCACATATGCACCCGGATTCTCCTCGTTTTCTTCCGATACAGCGCCGTATAAATCGTTGGCTGCCAAGTCAATCTTAACAACCGTGAGCTTTATATTGTCAATGCGTTCCTTCTCCCCGTTCAGGTAGCGGTGCTTGAAAATCATAGTTGTCTCGCCGCATTCATAACCTTCCACCCAGATTTGGATGGGAAATGGGTTGGAATGATCATAGGTTTGAGGAAATGTGGTGATCTGCGTTTGCTTCTGATTATCCGCCCATACGCGAACATACGCTTGACTTGGCGGATCGAACGTCAGTTCCTGCACGCCCACCAGATTGTACAACTCATTCACCCCCAAGACCACTACTTTCAGGTCATTATCATTATAAGGGCCACTTGCGTATCTGTCTTCAAGACTTGGTCCATTGTCATAATTGTCATTCAGCCTGATGAAGCTTCCTTTTTCCAATTCGTAGCGTTCTTCACTATCAGAAGGAACCAGAATATCAGCCCTTGCATCGTTCCTGATAAAACTCATATTCTCCGCCTCCAGGGTCTCATAGGTCATACCAGGCATACTTTCTACGACCATATTCTGGACTTTGAAGTAAAGACTCATTAGCACGTCATCATCCTCGCAGTATCGGTTTGTCAAGGGATCGTAAGTACCATTTTTATAAAGCAATCCATCCCAGGAAGTAAGATATGACTTGTTGTTCTGCCCAGCGTCGAAATTCCTCCAGTAGGTTAGGGCGTCATTGGGATCTTTCACCTTCAACACGATACTGTAATTAGGGTCAAGCTGCACGGTGGCTGGGTTGATATTATAGCCGATGGCAACAGGCGGGTCTCCAGCTTTTTTAGGAATGTAAAGCGGGTCCGG
>CAYVXD010000145.1:0-7573 GCA_964454265.1 uncultured Candidatus Sumerlaeota bacterium
CGGAAGATAAGAGCCCAGGGCAACGCCCTGGGTAAAGGTTTGATACACAATCAACGATAAGCCCTGAAGGGCGCGACATAATCTGAGGCGGGCTAAAACGACCATTGTCATCCGGGCACATGTAGGTTTTCAACAGAGCATTAGGTGCTGTAAGAATCTTTTTGAGAAAAGAGTCCTGGATATGAATCAGGAGTAAATGATGCTGAATAAAGGGGGCTGCTGATGTCGTTGAAAAAAGTAATCGACAAACTTTTCCCTAAAGCTCCGGAGCCTTTGCGGGCGGGTCTCTTCCATTACATGCGGGAAGCTGATGGGAATTACACCCGTTTTCATCTGCGTATCGAACCTGATGGAAGAGGTCTATTGCTCGCCAATGCTACAGCCGTAGCCCGTTTATCGCCTTCGGGAGTGATTATTGTAAAGGGAATACTGGAAGGCACGGATAAGGACACGATAGCAGCGGAGATTCTCAAAAGATTCAGAGGAGCTACGGCAAAGACTATACATAAAGATATTGAAGCAATCAGCGCCATGCTATTGAATCTCGCATCTCCGGAAGATAATTATCCGATTATAAATCTTGAAGATGCGGAGTTCAATCCGCATGAGGCCAGGCTGATGGCGCCTTTCAGAGCGGATGTCCCGCTTGCCGCGCCTGAACAACTCGTACCAATAATAGATAAACTCTGGGAAATAGGTATTCCTCATGCGACCTTTATAGCCAATGAAAAATCAGACCCGCAGCACCTTGTCCGCGCTGTGGAAAGATCCGAAGACCTTGGGATGATAGCCGGCGTAAGGGCGCGGGCCACCGATTTGGCTGAAGGGTCTCTTCTTAAAGACCTTGCACAGGCTGGAGTAGACCATGTAACGCTACTCTATCTCTCAGCAGATCAAGGAATACATGATTCAGTTTGTGGAGAGGGTGATCACGAAAAAACAAAAAAGCTCTTTCCGTTGATTCGCGATCTGGAAGTCTGTCCTGTAGCCGAGATTCCATTGACCGTAGCAACAGCCAACCTGCTTGAAGAAACGTTCGAGTCCTTGTCTGAGATGGGGATCCGAAACGCATCATTTTTCGCTATTGCCAGACCTGATGATGACACTGTAACAGATGACGGTACTTTGAGAGCAAGCGCCCTGCCTCAGATTGCCGCGGTGATAGAAGAAACTTCCCCTGAATCGGATGTCAGATACCTCTGGCAGCCACCGGTTATGCGAAAACAGAACAAAAGCCTCGTAGAACAGATAAAAGATGGCCCCCGGTGCTCGGGTGACGTTTCGATACGCGTGGAACCCGATGGCTCTGTCATTCCACCGAGAGGGCCTTATCGAAGTGCAGGCAATATAATAAAGGATCCCTGGAAAAAAATTTGGGGGCACGAGGCATTCAGACTCTACCGTGAAAGAGTAGAATCACCTACGCGGTGCGACACCTGCCCAGGGCTTGCAATATGTGCAGCAGACTGTCCCCGGGATCCCAGAGGTTGGGCTTCCTGAGTTTCAAATACCTTATTCTTCTCAGACCTTCTGTTTCGGAAGTGAAAACAATGGCAAGAAGAGTAGTCAGCATAAATAGTCAAGACAATCCGGAGGTGCAAAGCTAATGCGTGGCAAAAATTTTCTCCCATTACATAATTTCTGGATCGCAGGACTGCTTATTCTCTTTGTTTTCATAGCAGTTCCAACATGGGCACAAGATTACAGATTCTACGTCCCTTCATTAAACATGAATGTTTACATACAGCCGGATGCTTCCGCCCGAATAGTTTACGATATTACATTCCGTAACGGTCCGCGTGCCCATGCAATAGACGTGGTTGATATAGGCGTGCCTCACAGCCGCTACGATATGAAAACCATGAAAGCAGCGATAGACGGTACTCCTTTGACGGATATTCGCCATTCAGAGTTTGTGAAGCCGGGGGTGGAGATACACCTGGGCAGCCATTCAATCAAAGGAGGAGCGGTGGGCACTTTTCATTTCGAGTTTACTATGCCTAACATGGTTTACCAGGATACAACGCGGGCGGATTATGCATCCTTTCGAATAACTCCTACCTGGTTCGGGAAAGAATATGTGCTTGGCTCTACAGACATTAATATTGCGGTGCATATGCTCCCTGATATAAAGCCTGAAGAACTCCTATACCAGAATGTACAATTTACCAAGAAAGTGATTTTTCAAGACCGAGCAGTTGCCATCTGGCAGACTAACAGACCGCTGACGGGACGTTACGATGTGGGAGTCTCCTTTCCCAAGCGAGGCATGGAGCAAGTTATCAAAATGACAAAATTTGGACTTTTGGCAAAGTGGTTCAAGGAAAATCCAGAAGTTCGTTTCTTTTCCGGAGCTGCATTAATTGCGCTTTTTGCACTGATGTTTTTCCGATTCTCCGGCCAGACCGGCTGTTCGGTATTCGTTATTATTTCAGCAGCACTGATATATCTGTTTGTGAAAAGCCCGGCTGCTCATCTCATTGCATTCCCTGTGCTTGGAGTTCTTGTTATACTCACCGAATGGAGGCTTTCAAAACGCAAGAAGAGCTACTTACCTGCTATTGCAGAGATTGAGGCGGGAAGGATAAAACGGGGCCTGACCGCGCCAGAAGCCGCTGTGCTGCTGGAACTGCCATTAAATAAAGTTCTTACACTTGTGATTTTTGGCCTGCTCAAAAAAGGAGTGCTTAAACAGATAAAAGAAACTCCTATCGTCGTTGACATTCATGAAGACTTCAAGCCGGGCCCCAAGCATCCCTCATTAGCTGGAAATCCAGTGAAATACCGAAGAACGATCGCCCAGGAAAAAGGAATTGCAATTCACAAATACGAAGAACCTTTTATTACCTCCATTGTAACAGATAGACAGAAGCCTGTCTCGGAGATTGATTTCAGCCCTCCTATGAAGATACTGATTGAAGGGGTGGCTTCGCGGATGAAAGGGTTCGATCCGGAGATTACGCGCACATACTATCGATACATTATCAGGAAAGCCTTGAAACAGGCTCGCTCCATCGGAGAAATACCAGCAAAAGAAAAGGCTATTGACCGAAATCTCGGATGGATACTTATGCACGACGATTATCCAACTGTGTTGTCTACGCGAGGATATCATTATCGCCCGAGCTGGGGTGGGTCATCTCCTTCTCCAAAGCCCAGTGTTCCTTCCGGTCCTGGAGGCAGGACAACCCTCGGAGATGTGACAGCCTCATTTGCCGGCTGGACGGAGAATACAATGAACAATGTGGCGTCGGCAATTTCTCCAGGATCATTGCAACTTCAATCTGCACAAACGGGAATAGTCAATCTCAGCGGGTTTGATAAAGTGACCGGAGATGTATTCAAAGCGCTGGCAGAATCCTCCAGTAGCGGAGGTGGTGGTGGCGGCGGCTGCGCGTGTGCGGGATGTGCCTGTGCGTGTGCCTGCGCAGGAGGAGGGAGATAACCTTTATCACATGCCAGCAGGCATTGTAGATAAGGGGGTGATTTCATCCGCCTGAGGCGGATGAAATCACCCATAACTAAAGGTTTAGGAGGGGAGCACGAGGGGTAACCCTTTTTCTAAAGGGGTCCCCTCGTTTTTCCTAGTGCAAAATCCGAAGTCACGTGATGCTACTATGTCCTCGTGGGCACAAATTCCTTCTCCGAAGCTTTTGAAAGAACAGGCGCGGTGGCTTGCGCCTGCTCGAGCACGATTGCTCCGACGCGCGGAAATTGCAAAACGCCGGCGCGTGCTTGATCTTGGCGCTGCTTTTGGCACTGTCTCTGAAGAATTAAAACGTCGCTGCGGCGGTAGTACGGTGGCGTTCGATTCTTCCCTCGATGCCCTGAAAACAGCCTCACAGCGATCTTCGCAAATCCCGTGTGTCTGTGGAGAAGCAGACCATCTCCCCTTTCTAAACCACTCTTTTGATCTCATCTTTTCCCAGTGTTCTTTAATGTGGATGAATATTGATAAGGTAATTCCGGAACTCTACCGCGTTCTTCAACCCGGAGGGATACTCGCCGCAATAGAGCCTGATTATGGCGGAATGATCGAATACCCGGCGACGATTGCTACACGAGACCTCTGGATAGCGGGACTTACACGGGCAGGAGCTGAGCCGTTCGCAGGACGAAAACTTGCCCACCTACTGGCTGCTCATAAGTTTGACGTCAGCGTAGAATTTCTTCCGGAACTTCATCCACCATCAGACAAGCGATTCGAATTGCTGAGGGGTCTACCATTAGAAACTGACGAACTTGCAAAAGTGGATAGCATTGAACAGGCAGACCGTGCGCTCGCCGAAACGCACGTAAAAATCGTGCACCTCCCCTTTTTCCTGATTAGAGCAACCAAATCCTGAACCATCTCGGAGTCATTACAGCCACAAGTGGCGGTAGAGGCTACCTCGTTGGATTGGTTGTGGTTTTCTTCCGCAGACCCCTTATCTTGCATACGATGGTTATTTCCAGAAAATCATACGCGGAAATGGTAGGTGCTTTGTCTTGCCTTCATCCGATTCCTTCCATGACGACCAAACCGGACCAATCAACGGCAGACGCAAGATTTGCTCGCAGGATGTGCCGTCCTCGTTGCGATCCTTGCGCACGAGTGAGAAGGTCAGCCAGTTGCTTATGATATACGGTGTCTCAAGAACTGCAAACCTGCTGTGCTTGCCATAATCCTTGCTCTCCACCAATGTCCCTACCCATGTTTCCAAGATGGACCATTCACCTTTTTGCTGTTTGTAAAGCGAGGCCAGAAAAAGGTCCATGAAACGAATTTTTCTCTCTTCCTGGTTCCATGTATGAGTATAAGCCGTTGCAAGCGGGATTTCGAAGAGTTGAATGGAACCTGAGTTTTCTCCCTTCTTGCGAGCATAGGTAGTGACCAGGGGCAGATCGAAGCACTCCTTTTCGTAGTATTTCCCACCCCACTTGTCACTTTGGTATAGACAAAAGACCGGGGAATCAATGGCCCGTAATCGTACTAGCAAGTCTTCCTGGTTCTCTTCCTCAGGCGCCTCTGGGGGCCCATAAGTATTATATCGAAGAGGCTGAACAGCGGCTGGTCAAATGGGACTGTCTCCTTGAATGGATTTTGCTCTTTGGCCCGAGGAAGCTTTGCCTCTCCGGTGGATGAAACAAACCTCGAACTCATGGAGCTTCATGAAGGGAATCTTTACCAGTCCTATTTGAAAAAACGCGTATTCCTTCCCCCGGATCACCTTCAAAATGAACAGAGGGGCAAGAGATCAAAGTCAACTACATCTGTTATTCCCTTCTTTGCTGGAGCCCTGGTAGCTTCGAGTATCTCCCTTGGCGAGCCGGCTCGGGGGATTTCAACTTTGATAAGTCCCAGAGGATTGTATTCGATGTGCGTTATGGTGGAAGTAGACCATGCGTCCGATGACGACTCGGAGGCTGCTTCATCAGCTCCCACAAAGGAATAGAAAGCGCAGAGTGCAAGCAGACTACAAGCGGGTAAACATCTTCGTGTAAGCATTATGTTCCTCCTCATTTATTGTTCGTCTGCTCTGTATCCAAAGATTCGGCTACAAGCCCGAGCCGCAGGCGAATAATGAGTACACCTTGGCCCTGACCTGGATGCAATATGAATCCATAATCCTTGCCGGAAGTCACGCGAATATCTGCTTTGTATTCGCGAGTCTCAAGAATTGGTCGTCCTACGGGGAGCGTAACGCCCGGGATCGGCTCTCGCTCCTCGACGGACCGCAATGAAAAGGTAAGCTCGGAAAAGCGAATCTTGTTTTGGCCTTCACTTTCAACCCGCATGACTATTTCCAACCATGTAGGCTCCTGGAGTTTCTTGAGTTCAAAAAGCCCGTCTTCTCGCTGCTCAAAGTATTCGATTTCTTGTTCGGAGATGATATGGTAATCTGCCGCTTCCCCACTTAGCACCAGAATGTTGGGCGCGCAAATCAGGCGAATGCGACTCCCAGATTCCTTCTCTGAAGAAACATGCTGGATTTTTTCATCTGAGATAAAGGTACGATTGCCTTTGACCGCAACAGATGGTTTTCCTTTCAGAGTTAATTGACTCTCCGTAGAGATATCCTTCAATGAGGAATCAGACTCCAAGGGAGCTCCGTTCCAGAACCATCCATTCTCTTTCATCTCCAGCACGTTCTCGCCTAATCGAAAATGCCCGTGCGTGAAAAGGGTGAGTGCTTTTATCAATTCAGCTCCAGGAGGCTCGCTGCCAGCCCAGACATCTTCATCCAGTGACGTGTCACCCGATAAAGTCCCCATAACCCGGAACAGTTTTAACTGGATCGTAATGGCTTCATCTCCCAAGGCCTGAATAGGAGAGATCAATGCCATCAGAAGCATGAGCGATGAGACTATTCGTAAACGTTTCATAATCATACCTCGCCATTAGATTTTACCTGAACCTTCACGTCGCCGGGCAAAAAGTCCATTGCAGCCTCTGTGAAATCGAAAACATGGGAAGTCTCCGGCGCTTGATAGATAATCTGTACATTCACAGTCTCCGTCCTGATCGGAGCCCCCGGCTGGATTGCTGTAATCCACAGAAAGGCTATAAGGAACCCCACAAGCCCTATTGCAATAGAAACCGCCGCAGCCCAAGCCACCGGGATACGTCTACAGATAATAGACCTCAGTGCCGATTGTCTCGTTTTTTTCCCGAAGATCCTTTTCCGAAGTTCATGGGAAGGTTCGCGCATCGGAAGCGACCTGAGTCGATCTTCAAAGTCCTGCATTTTCACTCCTCCACAATCTTCCGCAGCCTGGCAAGTCCCCTGCGGTACCATGATGTAACAGTGCCGATCGGGCAATCGCGCATCTCCGCAATTTCTCGAAAGGTTAACTCCGCATGGAGATGCTGAACAATGGTTTCGCGTTCGTCTTCACAAAGCATCAACAACCCTTCAGCCACCCGTTGCTGGAATTCTCTGGTTTCAGCCATCTTGCGCGGGTCATTGGATGAATTGAAAATATAGTCTGCCTCAACCTTTATCGATCGGCTGTTCTGACGCACCAGGTCAAGAGCGGCGTTCCTCACGCATCGAAAAACGTAACCCTTCAGATTACGCGGAACAAGCTTCGGGCGGAGAAGCCGGCAAAACGCCTCATGCATGGCGTCTTCCGCCAGGTCCCTACACTTCGTAACTGCCATGGCACAGGTGAAGAGCGGCTGACGAAACTCATCGTATAGCTTTTCCAGATCGCGCCTCAGTGATTCCATTGCGCTGCCGATCGGCGCTCGCTGCGTTTAGCTTGTTAAGATATGTGCCTGCTAAATAAAGCCTTCACCCATATGACGCACAAACACAACAATTTTATGCAAAAAAATTGCTCTTTTTAAGATACTGGACTTTAGAACTTTTTCCAAGTGGACTAGGTGGGGAGAGGCTTCAAGAACGCTATTAATGGCGTTAAGATACACGAATTACCCACGATGCCTTTGGTTGAGGCCGCCTTAAGGCGGTCTATTCTTTGCACCCACCTTCAGGTGGGGTGAAAGCGAAAGTTGGAAAAATAAAAACCATCAGGGCGCTTTAGCGTCGCTTATCCTTCAGCGGCTTGAGCCATTGCAATCTGAGCC
>CAYVXD010000145.1:7673-10119 GCA_964454265.1 uncultured Candidatus Sumerlaeota bacterium
AGGGCGCTTTAGCGTCGCTTATCCTTCAGCGGCTTGAGCCATTGCAATCTGAGCCACTGCGAGAAGCCACGCTGAAGCGCGCTGTGGTTGAGAATGCTTCTTCCACCCCCCGGCTAAAGCAGGGGGCAAAGAAGAGTCCGCCGAGGCGGACTAAAGCCAAAAGGCCAGATTCTCATTACAGCAATGTGGCGAAGGCGTCGCAGGTGAAAATCGAGGTCTCTAGGAATTTCATTCAGCTCGCCTCGCCTAAGGCGGGCAAGCCTCGCGAAGCCGGTTTGCATTCAGCGCTCAAAGTGAACGAAATTCACCGCGCCAAAGGCGGGTAAATCGCCAGTAAGTAAAGGTTTAGGAGGGGAGCACGAGGGGTTCCGCCGCGGCGGACCCCTCGCAATAGACACCTATTGTTCTGGCACAAAATCTGGGATTCTTACAGCCACAAGTGGCGGTCGAGGGTGCGATACTGGATGGCCTCAGCAATGTGGGGGACATCAACGATGTCTTCTTCCGCGAGATCGGCAATGGTGAGGGCGACCTTGCGAATGCGATCGTATGCGCGAGCGCTAAGGCCGAGGTTGGAGATAGCATTCTCCAGCATCTTTTGCGCATCGGCGGTCATCGGGCAATAGTGCTTGAGATCGCGCGTGCTCATGTGGCCATTGCAGAAGATGCCCTCACGGTCCTGAAAGCGCTCAATCTGCCGGGCTCGTGCCGACTTTACCCGCTCTCGAACGTGCGCCGACGATTCCCCCCCGCTCTCCTTTGATAAATCCTGCACTGCAACGGCTGGCACATCAATGTGAATATCAATCCGGTCAAGCAGCGGCCCGGACAACTTCGAGACGTACTTTTGAATCTGCCCTTGCGTGCACGTGCACTCCTTGCGCGGATCCGTGAGATAGCCACACGGGCATGGGTTCATTGAACCGCACAGGACGAATCTTGCAGGAAAGCTTAGCGACATCGAGGCACGCGCAATGGTGACCACACCGTCTTCCAGCGGCTGGCGCAGCACTTCGAGCGCTCCCCGCTGAAATTCCGGCATCTCGTCGAGAAACAGCACACCATGATGCGCGAGCGAAACTTCGCCAGGCCGAGGAACCGTACCGCCGCCGATCAGCGCGATGTTGCTTACCGTATGGTGCGGCGACCGAAACGGCCGCGTGGCGATCAAGGAGGATTTCGGCCCGAGCAGACCGCTGATGCTGTGAATCTTCGTAGTTTCAATGCTTTCCTGGAGTGCCATTGGCGGAAGAATCGAGGGAAGACGTCGCGCAAGCATCGTCTTGCCTGAACCGGGCGGGCCGATCATAATAACATTGTGGCCGCCTGCTGCCGCAACTTCAAGCGCGCGCTTCGCATGTTCCTGACCCTTCACATCCTTGAAGTCTTCGATGTAATGCGATGCCTGATTGAAGAGCTCCTCGACGTCAATTCGGTTGGGCGAAATTTCCAGTGTGCCATTAAGGAAATCAATTACCTGCTGAAGCGTGGATACTGGAATGACCTGAATGCCGCTGACGATAGTCGCTTCGTTTGCATTATCAATCGGCGCAAGGATACCCGTGCAGCCATCCGTCCGCGCACCCATAGCCAGAGGCAGAACGCCTGCAATCGCCTTCACACCCCCATCCAGACTCAATTCGCCAATCAGCGAGTAGTCGCGCAAGCGCTCTGGACTGACATTTCCCATGGCGCTCAGGATGCCGACTGCAATTGGCAAATCGAGTGCTGCGCCTTCCTTGTGGATGTCGGCAGGGGCGAGATTAACGATGATGCGCTGATTGGGAAAAGAGTAGCCGCTGTTCTTGATCGCCGCGCGTACGCGGTCACGGCTCTCCTTCACGGCAAGGTCAGGTAATCCAACCGTGTTGAAAAACGGCTGGCCGTGGGTGATATCAACTTCCACGTCAACACGATAAGCATCAATCCCAAGCACAGCATGGCTGTAGACCTTGGCTAGCATGCTAGTATACCATCTCACACTTGAAATGGTGAATCGCTGAGGCTATTGCCAAGTCAATTGTTGATATGGACGATGTAGCGCCGCCGTCGCGGTCCGCCGTGGCGGATCATGAAGGCGTCTCGCCTTCACATAGGGAGGGCAGGATGCCCTCCCGACTGCCCGCCAGAGGCGGGCGCTACCTATAAAAACAGTCTTTATAAGGCACTAGACCGATAGAATATTATCGTTGCGAGTTGTTCTCTGACTGTTCATGCAGCCCGCGCTGCTTTAATACGCCTCTGGCGCATAAACAATTCAGACCGAACTATACCTGACGTGATGAAAATGTAAAGCTGATTTCTTCGCACAGAACAACCATTTACCACACTTTCGTGCCTTCGTGTCTTTGTGGTGGCGTTGTTGTGAGTTGACTTCGAATTGTTATTTCCTGCACTACTGTCTACTGTATGCTGTCTACTGGTATGATGTGGGTTGACTTCGAAT
>CAYVXD010000146.1:0-10052 GCA_964454265.1 uncultured Candidatus Sumerlaeota bacterium
GAGAGTGAGGAGGATGAGAGCGAGGAGGATGACTGAGTGGTGGATGAGGGTTTTTAGTGACTTAAAGGATATGTCCGAGCTGGCAGGCTTCCGTTCATGAGAGGACAGTGAAGGGGAGCATGGCGGTTTCCATGAGTGAGGAGACTATCGCGCAAGGGGGTTTCGTCAATGAATAGTAAGGATAGTAAGGAACGGGGTAGTGAATCAATGCGGACGGTAATTTTGGGGTTAGACCAGGGTACGGATGAAGTTGATTTGAACAACGTCGATGCGATAGCGCGGATCGGTATAGCGTCGTCGCAGCATATTCTGCAATGGTCGCGTCATCATTGTCGGCAGACGGATAGGCGAGGGAATTGCAAATGTGGGAAGTCGCCGGAGGAGCAGGAGCTGTGTGCGTTTGGGGAGGTAAAGAAGCCGGAGACGATTAATTACCGGACGTTTAAGCCAGAGAAGGACGGGCTATTTTGCGAGCGGATATTTGGGCCGACGAAGGACTGGGAGTGTTCATGTGGTAAATATAAGCGGATCAAGTATAGGGGGATAGTGTGTGATCGGTGCGGAGTTGAAGTGATCGAATCGAAGGTGCGGCGCGTCCGGATGGGACATATAAAGTTGGCGGCGCCGGTGTGTCACATCTGGTTTTACAAGGGGACGTCGAGCAAGATCAGCAACTTGCTGGACATCAGTGTGAAAGACCTGGGTAAGGTGATTTATTTTCAGGACTATATTGTAGTGGATGCGGGAGACAGTCCGCTGAAGCCGAAGCAGATTTTAACGGAGGAGGAGTATCGGAAGTACCGGGAGATTTATGGGGACAAGGTAAAGATTATAATCGGTGCGGAGGCGGTGAAGGAGTTGCTGCATCGGTTGGACATAGAAGACCTTGGGAGCCGATTGGCGCTGGAGATGCGCGAGGCGACGTCGGCGCAGAAGCGTAATAAGATTATAAAGCGGCTGAAGGTGGTAGAGGCGTTTCGTGGTTCAGGGAACAAGCCGGATTGGATGATTTTGAACGTTTTGCCGGTGCTACCGCCGGATTTGCGGCCGCTCGTGCATCTGGATGGGGGGCGATTTGCGACATCAGATTTGAACGATCTATACCGGCGTGTGATCAACCGGAATAACCGTTTGAAGCGGCTGACAGAGTTGAAGGCGCCAGATGTGATATTGAGAAATGAGAAGCGTATGCTGCAGGAGGCGGTGGATGCCCTGTTTGACAATAGTCGTCGTGGGCGACCGACGAAGGGGCATAATAACCGGCCGCTGAAGTCGCTGGCAGACATGCTGAAAGGGAAGCAGGGGAGATTTCGCCAGAATCTGTTGGGGAAGCGAGTGGATTATTCAGGTCGGTCGGTGATCGTTGTGGGGCCGGAGTTGAGTTTTAATCAGTGTGGGTTGCCGAAGAAGATGGCGCTGGAGTTGTTTGATCCGTTCATAATCCATGAGTTAGAGCGGCGCGGCTACGTTAACACGATTAAGAGTGCGAAGCGGCTGATGGAGCGGGAAGATCCGGTGGTGTATGATATTTTGGACGATCTTATTAAGGATCATCCGGTGTTGCTGAACCGGGCGCCGACATTACACCGGCTGGGTGTTCAGGCATTCATGCCTGTGTTGGTGGAGGGTAAGGCGATACGGCTGCATCCGTTGGCGTGTGCTGCATTCAACGCGGATTTTGATGGGGATCAGATGGCGGTGCACATTCCGTTGTCTATGGAGGCTAAGATAGAGGCGCGCTTGGTAGTGATGGCGGAGAACAACATTTTGTCGCCGGCGAACGGTCGGCCGATCGCGACACCATCGCAGGATATTGTGTTGGGGTGTTTCTATCTTACGAAGATGCATAAAGCGGCGAAGGGAGAAGGGATGGAGTTTTATGGTCCAGAGGAAGTGATTCTGGCGCACAACGAAGGTGTGGTGGACCTGCATGCAGAGATCAAGGTGCGTATTGATGGGAAGGTGGTAACGACGACGGTTGGGCGAGTGCTGTTCAGCCAGATTTTGCCGCCGGAGTTGTCGTTTTTTAATCCGGATTATCCATTTTGCAACGACACGATGAACAAAAAGAAATTGAGTCAGATAGTGGCGATTGCCCACAAGATTTGCGGGCCGGAAAAGACAGCTGTGATTCTGGACAAGATGAAGGATATGGGATTTGAGTATGCGAAAAAAGCTGGGATGTCGATCAGCGTGGAAGACATGGTGATACCGGAGACGAAGGAGCGGATTATAGAGCGGGCGAAGAAGGAGATACAGCGAGTGCAGCGGCAGTACGAACGGGGCGTGCTGACCGATGAGGAGCGCTACCATAAGGTAATTGACGTGTGGACGCATGCGACGGATATGGTAGCGAATGACATGCTGAAGGAGATGAAGCAAGACAAGGAGGGGTTCAACCCGATTTATATAATGGCTATATCGGGTGCGCGAGGTAGCGAGCAGCAGATTCGGCAGTTGGCGGGGATGCGGGGATTGATGCAGAGGCCGACGAAGAGGATCACGGGAGCAATCGGGGAGATAATCGAGTCGCCGATCCAGGCGAATTTCCGTGAGGGATTGACGGTGTTGGAGTATTTTATATCTACGCATGGGGCACGCAAGGGTCTGGCCGATACGGCGCTGAAGACATCGGATGCGGGTTATCTGACACGGCGGTTAGTGGACGTAGCGCAGGATTTGATTGTGACAGAGGAGGACTGTGGGACGCACAATGGGATACGGGTGCGAGCGCTGAAGGAGATTACGACGCAAGGGGAGCGTGAGTTAGAGCCGTTGAGGGACCGGATTGTTGGACGTGTGGTAGTGGAAGATGTCAAGGATCCGAACACGAAGAAGGTAATTTGCCGGCGGAAGCATGAGATAACAGAAGAGATTGCGCAGGAGATCGACGAGGCGGGAGTAGAGAGTGTGGAGATTCGGTCGGTGCTGACGTGCGAGACGCGTCGGGGTCTCTGTACGTTATGTTACGGTCGAAACATGGCGACAGGGAAGGGAGTGGAAGTGGGCGAGGCAATAGGCGTAATGGCGGCGCAATCAATTGGCGAGCCGGGTACACAGCTGACGCTGCGGACGTTCCATATTGGCGGTACAGCGAGCCGTGAGCTGGAAGGATGGTATCAGTCAACGGCAGATGGAGTTGTGAAGTTTAGGAATCTGCGCCACGTGGAGCATGAAGATGGGTACCTTGTGGTGACGAACCGGACGGGTAGCATCCACATACAGGATGAAGATTATAACGACGTGCAGGTTTTGCCAAACATTCCGTATGGATCGAAGGTTACGCGCAAAGAGGGTGAGCAAGTGACAAGAGGAGAGCGGTTTGTGGAATGGGATCCGCACCATATTCCGATTGTGGCTGACAATGATGGGCAGTTGAAGTTTGTGGATATAGTACGTGGCGTGACCATGAAAGAGGATGTTGACCCGGTGACGGGAATCGCACAGGTGGTGATTCTGGAGCACAAAGAGGAGCGGCATCCGCAGTTGCTGATAATGGATGGGAAGAAGGTATTGCAACAGTATGCATTAACGGCAGGGGCAATTATAAGCCGTGATTTACAGAACGGTTCGAAGGTAAAAGGGGGTATGGTGCTGGCGCGATTGCCGCGGCTGAGATCGAAGTCGCGCGACATAACAGGTGGGTTGCCGCGAGTAGACGAGTTGTTTGAGGCGCGCAAGCCGAAGGATTGTGCTTTTATTGCAGATATCACCGGGCGGTTTGAATTTCGTGGTATCGCGAAAGGCGCGCGGAAGGTGGCGATTGTTGCGGATAATAATGAGGAAAGGCAGTATTCGGTACCGCTGATTCGACACCTGATAATCCGCGATGGTGAGCATGTGGAGGCTGGGGATCGGCTTACAGATGGGTCGGTGAGTCCGCACGACGTATTGCGGGTAAAGGGAGAGAAGGCGGTGCAGGAGTTTCTGTTGGGAGAGATACAGGAGGTGTACCGTCTGCAAGGTGTGAATGTTAATGACAAGCACATAGAGTGTATTATCCGGCAGATGCTGAAGAAGGTGGTAATAGAGGAAGTTGGGAACACGGGATTTCTTTATGGTCAGCAGGTGGATAAATTTATGTTCCAGGAGGAGAATGACCGGACGATTAAGAAGGGTGGAGAGCCGGCGATCGCAAAGCCGAAGTTGCTGGGATTGACGAAGGCATCGCTTGAGACGGAGTCGTTCATATCGGCGGCGTCGTTCCAGGAGACAACGCGAGTTTTAACGGATGCGGCGGTGCGAGGGCGACGGGACTACCTGCGGGGGTTGAAAGAGAACGTAATCATGGGGCTGCTGATTCCAGCGGGATCAGGGATGTCGTGTTATCGCAATGTTGATGTCGTTCCGGAGGAACAGAAGAAAGAGGGGGCTGTAGCGAAAGGATAGGTTGGTAGAGGCAGGCCCGGACGGGTCACGTCTAGGCATGCGTTAGTAGGGTGAGAGTTAGTTTGGTGCGGGGATTCTTAGAGTTCCCGCACTTTTTTGTTGCTCTGGATATGCAGAGCGGCTGATTCGGGGAAATCGAGAGCGGGCAACGGGCGGTAGGGACAGATTATAATCTGTCCCTACTGTTTTTGGTTTTGGGGTCATATTTATATAGCCGAGTTTTGCGCCAGAGGAGGCGTACAAGTCTAGAAATCTTCCCTGGCGTATTCATCGCGAGCCTTGAGGTGGTTTACAGGAGCGATGCCGTGGCCGAGAGGTTGGGCATGGCGTATGGCGATGGCAGTAAATTTTTTGGCGTGCGTGACGGCGGAGAGAGGAGATTCGCCGCGAGCGAGGAAAGCGGTGATGGCGGCAGAGAAGGTGCAGCCGGTACCGTGGGTGTGAGGGGAAGGGAAACGTGGTTCTTCGAGGATGTGGAAATGGGTGCCGTCGAAGAAGAGGTCAGTGGCATTGGGGAGGGGGAGGTGGCCGCCTTTGATGACGATGAATTTGGGGCCAAGGCGATGGATGCGGCGGGCGGCTTCTTTCATGGAGTCCAGATCGTGAATCGTGAGATCGGCGAGAATGCGGGCTTCCGGGGTATTTGGGGTGATAATAAAGGAGAGGGGTAGAAGGTCGGAGATGAGTGAGGAAACGGCGTCTTGTTGAAGGAGTTGATCACCGTGTTTGGAGATCATGACGGGATCTACGACGAGGCGATCGAAGTGAAATTCGCTAAGGACAGTGGCGACGGTACGGATGAGAGGTGCGGTAGAAAGCATACCTGTTTTAGCGGCGTCAGCGCCGATGTCGTCGAGGACAGAGCGGAGCTGGAGGGCGAGGAATTCAGTGGGAACATTATGAATGCCGTGGACGCCCCTGGTGTTCTGTGCGGTAAGTGCGGTGACGGCGGACATGCCGTAGACGGCGAGTGAGTGGAAGGTTTTAAGGTCGGCCTGGATGCCGGCGCCGCCGCCAGAATCAGAGCCGGCGATGGTGAGGGCGCGAGGGTACATGAGCTGCTCCTTTTATTTATTGTTATGCAAAGTGTGGGCAAGCGTTTTCCGGTTCTTAGGAATTAGTTGGCTTGCGAAGGGCGGATCTATTGTTTGCATATATACCGGTGGTGTGTGGAATGCAATAGGTTTGTAGATTTCAAGTTGCAGAGGATGCGCATCATTTTGGTATGTAGCGGTTATTCGTGAAAAACAGACGATGCACATATCTCGGCTTCGCTCTGCTTGTGGCAGACCTCGTTTTTTGGTGTACCTCACGCAAAGGCGCAAAGAAAAGCAGTATTTAAAAATGTGCAATTGACCGTAATTTCCGGGGGCTTGGCGGTTTTGCGTGAGATTCTTGCATTCCTTATTTTCCGGAAAGGAAGGCGTTTATTACCTCAATTATACGAACTAAACTCACGTGGGCTCTTTGTAAAGGTAATAGGGTCGAGATTTGGATTCAAAAGGGAGTGTGCGAGGAAATTCACGGAGTGCGGAATTCCGCACGGTTACACATGAAAATGTGGAAAGTGTTTCACATTGGCATTACTCTTCCCGTCAGGGAAAATGGCCATAAGATATTATATTTCAATAGGATACGTGTGATTCCGAAGATAGACTGAGGGAACGGAAAGCTAAGGCATGGATATTGCTCAAAAATGGTGCGTTGATTCGAGGGTCATATGAAAAGCAGACAAGAATATGAAGAAGCAGGAGATCTGAGCGTTTAACGAACCAGCGGAAAGGGCGGCCTCATGGCGAGATTTGACGAGAGCCTGAAGACATACCTGCGAGATATCAGCCAGCATCCGGTGCTGAGTCGGAAGGAAGAGCTGCAGCTGTTCAAACGTCTGAAAAAGGGGAATAAGGAGGCGCGTGAGCAGATAGTAGCGAGCAACTTGCGATTTGTAATCAAGATCGCGTTGAGTTTTGCGGATCGGGGATTACCGCTAGCGGATTTGATTCAGGAGGGGAACGTGGGGCTGTTGGAAGTGATAGAAAAATACGATTATCGGAAGGGATTTCGGTTTTCAACGTACGCTGCGTTCTGGATCAAGCAGTCAATACAGCTGGCGTTGCGTAAGCAGTGTTCGCTCATCAGGTTGCCGATACGGAAGTCGCGGTTCATGGGGAAGTTGAACGATGTGATTGCGCGGCTTGTACAGGAGAAAGGACGCGCACCGACGGTAGCGGAGCTGGCGGAGAAGACGGGGATGCGCGAGAAGAAGATGGAACAGTTGCTGCGGATGCGTGAGTCAGTGTTGTCGCTGGATACGCCGCGAGAGGAGGACGGGGCGAATCTGCTAGAGACGGTTGCGAATCCGGGTGGGACATCGCCGTTGGAGCAATGTATGGAGAAGCAGGTGCGGTTTAAGATAAGTGAGGTGCTGCGGTTTTTGAGTGAGAAGGAGAGGAAGATTATGCGCCTGCGCTATGGGTTTACCAGTGGAAAGGCATTGAGTTTGCGCAAGACGAGCCGGCTAGTGGGGATGAGTCAGGAAGGGGTAAGGAGAATAGAGCGTAAGGCGCTAGCGAAGTTGCAACGGCCGTCAATACGTGCGCGAGTAGAAGGTCTGCTATAGACTTGTTGATGGTTATAGGGTGAAGTGTTGTAGAAAAAGGATGTGGAATGTGGATGGAGGAGTGGGTGGAGGAGGAACGTTTAAAGCGAGTAGGAGGTGATAGAGTAGTAGTTATTGCGGTGTAAGGCATATGAAGTTGGGAGATTATTATTCTGGAAGTTGTGGTCGTTGCCCAATATATTATGAAATGGGGATGTTCGCTTAGAGCTGAACGGAAGACTACGACTTTTTTTCATTTTAGGGGCCAGGCTAGGTCATAACTAGGCTAGATTATAATAGGGGCACGTTGTAACGTGCCCCTAAATTTTAAAAAGGGATATGCGAGGAGAAGGGAGCAAAGGCCCTGTATGGCGTGACAGGCAGGTTGGTGAATAAAGCCGTTGACAAAGGGGCTGCATGGCTTAAAGGTTAGATATTGAGGAGCCGAGAAGGATGTTTTTGATAGGAAGGATAAGAGGCTGAGGCCTCCTGTGCAGGAGGGGTTTTTGGTGTATTTCGTTTATCGGTCTTGTCGGCGCGATTTTAGCAGAGAGGTTCGAGAAGGATGAATATTCTGGTGACAGGTGGGGCGGGGTTTGTAGGGAGTCATCTGGTAGATGCGCTGGTTGGAGGGGGGTACCAAGTACGTGTGCTGGATAATTTAGATCCGCAGGTGCATGGGACAGAGCAGCGGTTACCGTCGTATTTCAACCGTTCGGCGGAGCTGCAGATAGGTGATGTGCGGAATCGGGATCACGTGGCTAAGGCGATGGAGGATATGGAGGTAGTTTTTCATCTAGCGGCTGCTGTGGGGGTGGGGCAGTCGATGTATGAGATTGAACGGTACGTGGATGTGAATGTGCGTGGGACCGCGAATCTGCTGGATGTGCTTGTGAATAATAAGTTGGGGGTGCGGAAGATGATCGTGGCGTCGTCAATGTCGGTTTATGGGGAAGGTGCGTACATGTGTGGGAAGTGTGGGAATAGGGATGCGGGGATGCGAAGTGAGGAGCAGCTCAAGCGCCGTGAGTGGGAGATGAGGTGCGAGCAGTGTGGCGCAGAGATGGTAGGGGAGGCCACGGGTGAGGGGAAGGCGCTGGAGCCGACCTCGGTGTATGCGGCGACGAAGCGGAGTCAGGAGGAGCTGGTGTTGACTGTAGGGTTGGCGTACGGGATCAAGGCAGTGGCGTTGCGGTATTTTAATATTTACGGGCCACGGCAGGCGTTGAGTAATCCCTATACGGGGGTGTGTGCGATTTTTTCGACGCGTATTACGAACGGACATGCGCCGATGATTTACGAAGATGGGCGCCAGACGCGGGATTTCGTCCACGTGGGTGACGTTGTACGGGCGAACATGCTGGCGATGGAAGAAGAAGGGATGAATTTTGGGGTGTTTAATGTTGGGACAGGTAAGCCGACCAGTATTGCAAATCTGGCGCAATTGCTGATCGAGTTGTACGGTGCGGATGTTGGGTTGGAAATCGAGGACAAATTTCGTACTGGGGATATTCGACATTGCTATGCGGATATACGCAAGATTCAGCGGTTTGGATTCGCGCCGATGGTTGAGTTTCGCGAGGGGATGAGAGAGCTGGTGGAGTGGGGTAAGGGCGAGCGAGCGCAGGACCGCGTGGCGGAGGCTCAGGAGGAGTTGAGGCGGAAGGGTTTGGTGAAGTAGGGATGAAGGGAGTAGAGGCGGATTATAATCTGCCCCTTTTTGTTGAAGCTCACGCAAAGGCGCAAAGACGCAAAGAAAACACGATTTAGGATTGGACAATTTTATTTCTGTAGCACGAGTGTATGATGAACCGCAATTTTCATCTAAATCCTATGAACCAGGCTTACGTTAACTTGTAGAGGTGGAGATGGTGGTGTTGGTGATGTGGAACGTGACGGGGAGGAAGCGCTTGATGACGTAGCAGTTGGTGCGGCAGTGCTCGGTGATGGTGCTGGTGGAGAGTGAGCCTGTAGCGAGGGCGAGATAAGGAAGGAGTTGATCTGCGGCGTGGGAGTCAACCACGCCGTTTTTATATTCGCCCAGGAGTTCGTTGGCGGCTTGCTGGCCGATGCGTTCGGCAGGGATACCGCGTTCGCCAATGGCGCTTGCGGCAATGCGGGAGTGTTTGGTTTCGATCCAGCAGAGGATGCCGGAGCCTGGGCAGAGGGTGTTGGTGTAGGAGAGGTGTATGCGTGGTTCAAGAGGGAAGTGGGTTGCGAGGAGCTGGTGCGCGGCATTGGCCTGGCGTTCAGCGACGCGGGCTTTTTCGAGCATGGAGGAGGCAACGGAGAGGATGTTGAGCTGTTGGAGCTCGCCCTGGGAGGTGAGGTTGAAGGGGCGGAGCGCGGCTGGACGGACGGTGACACGGATGTTGGCACCGCCTTTGGGATAGAAGCCTTCGCGGAGGATGTCGAGGGCGACATTGTAGCCGTGGTGGGTAAGGAGTGGGAGAAGGACGTACTGGAGGTAGGATGCAGGAGGTGCCCATTTGCCGTAGGTTGCGCCGCCGTTGATGGTGATGGTGAGAGAGGAGTGGAGAGCGGCGATGAGGAGGGCCTGGAGCACGAGGCCGATGGAGCCGGCGGTAGATATGGTGATGTTGAGATCGGTGTCGCGGATGGGTTGGGGTTGAAAGGAGATTTCGCGCGAGCCTTTTTCAGCGCCGGTGAGGGAAGCGCGAGCAAGCTGGGCAACGGCGCGGAGGGCCTGAAGATGCTGTTCCTGAAGGCCGGGATTGCGGCGTTTGGAGCGGATGTTCAAAATGCGGCAGGGTGTAGCGGTGAGCGCAGCGAGGCCTATGGCGGTGCGTAGAATTTGTCCGCCACCAGAGCCGTATTCGCCATCTATTTCGATCATGGAGCGCTCAATTCCAGTTGCGATCCTGGTTGTCTGAGGGAAGCGCATAAACGTAATTTCAAGGAAAAACCACTAGCAGAGAGTAGGAGGCGGCACAAGGGATTTCCGGGTGTGAGGTGGTTGCAGGATTTTTATCTGGGATTTTGCATTTGGGTATTGCGAGGGGTCCGCCGCGGCGGAACCCCTCGCGCTCCCCTCCTAAACCTT
>CAYVXD010000147.1:0-6665 GCA_964454265.1 uncultured Candidatus Sumerlaeota bacterium
CAACTATTTTTACGGTGCAGGACCTTTTTAGAGTGAACTCATTAATCAAACCCCTCAATTATTGCCATAGAATTGAAACGCAAAAATCTCATGCAAAGCCGTCAGGTCACGAAAATATTGCGATGAATTGTGCAATCCTAAATCGCGTTTTTCTTTGCGTCTTTGCGGCTTTGCGTGAGATACAGCAAAAAACAATAACTGGCTCAAGCAGAGCGAAGCGGAGACGTGCATGTCCTCTGTTTTTCAGGAATAACCACTACAAACAAAAATGATGTGCATCTCTTGATACAGAGATAGATAATTCCCTATTGACTTTCCTGTGAGTCTGAGTATTATAGTTATTTAGTCTGATTTTAAAACAGTGATCGTCAAGGCTAAAAATTACTACCTAAAACCAGCGGTTTCTTCTCGAGCAGTGTTCAGCAAAGCGATCCTTTCTCTCATATAGCTATGTACGGGCACTGGTGGCGCTATCGTCTAGCCCGGTTTAGGACATCGCCCTCTCAAGGCGGAGACGCGGGTTCAAATCCCGCTAGCGCTACCATTTTTTATTTGTACTTTCCTCTTGCTCCTTTCAAAAAATCAGGCAATCCGCCGGAAATCTAATAATATACGAGGCGGTGTGAATATCCTGCGGCGTAAAATTTGGCTTGCAAGCGATTGATTTGTTACATATCCTCCGAGGAAATTTTCACAGGGAACGCGCAAGATGATTCGGATACTGATGTATTCGCCCAGTGAGAAAGCGAAGAGAATCGAATTCCGGTCTCCGGATCTATCTTGCAATTCCTACTATGCGTTCAGTGTAGTATATAGCAGCTCAAAGGCTTTTGTGGCTGCAAATACTGCACACCAAGAAAGGGGAAGTAATAAAGGATGGAATTAGCTACTTTGGATCAAATTCTTGAGGGTAAAGGCAAAGAGCCGTTTGACGTCATCGAGGTTCTACAGGATATTCAGCAGACCTGCCGCTATTTGCCCGAAGATGCCCTCTGCCGTGTGTCGGAAAAGCTGGGCATACCGCTCATCGAGGTGTTTCGGTTAGCCAATTTTTATAAGGCCTTTACCCTGAAGCCGCGTGGGCGACATTTGCTTACCGTATGTATGGGCACGGCCTGTCACGTTCGAGGAGCACTGAGGTTTCTCGATGAAGTGCTTTTCCAGCTTAAGGTTCAGCCGGGCGAAACCACTGAGGATGGGGCTTTCACGGTAGAGACCGTTAATTGCGTTGGAGCATGTGCGTTGGCTCCGGTAGTTATTCTTGACGGAAAATACTACGATCACATGACACCCCGCAAGCTCCGGGATCTTCTCAATTCTGCACGTGAGAAGGATAAGGGAGAACTCTAAATGCCTAAGCTGAAGAATCCAGAAGACCTGGCCTCGCTGCGTGAAAGGCTGAAGAAAGAGCGAGAAGCCTACCCAATGCGCGTGATACTCTCATCTGGCACGTGCGGACAAGCCTCGGGATCATTAGAGGTCTTAAAGGAACTAAAAAGGCATCTTAAGGATGTTGGCCTTGATGACAAAGTTGATGTACGAGTCACGGGATGCCATGGGTTTTGTCAGCAGGAGCCGATATTGATAGTTGAGCCCCTTGATGTGATCTACTGCCGAGTCAAGGCAGAAGATGTGGCCGAAATTGTCTCTGAATCTTTATCCAAAAGAAACATTATTCAACGACTTTTATATATTGACCGTCAGTCCGGTAAGGTCATTCAGAAAGAGGCGGACCTTCCCTTCTTTGCCAAGCAGGATCGAACCTTAATGGGTCAAAATCGTTTTATTGATCCTTGCGACATAAGCTACTATATAGTCACTGGGGGATACTCAGCGCTAGTCAAGGTTCTTACTTCAATGACCCCTGAGGAGGTTATTGAGGAGATTAAATCTTCCGGTTTGCGCGGGCGCGGTGGAGGAGGCTATCCAACCGGTAGAAAGTGGGAACAGTGTCGCCGGTCACCTGGCAGCGAGCATTACGTTATATGTAATGCGGATGAGGGTGACCCTGGAGCATATATGGACCGCGGTCTTCTCGAGGGCAATCCTCATTCGGTCCTGGAAGGAATGCTTATTGGTGCTTACGCAATTGGATCACGCAAGGGCTACGTATACGTTCGCAACGAGTACCCACTGGCAGTACAACATACCCTCAAAGCAGTCAAGCAGGCCCGGGAACTTGGTTTATTAGGAAAACAAATTCTTGGTTCCGAGTTCAGTTTTGATACTAAAGTTGCCCGAAGCGGTGGTGCTTTCGTTTGTGGGGAGTCCACTGCTTTGATGGCTTCTCTGGAGGGGAAGGTGGGCGAACCTCGTCCCAAGGATGTCCACACTGTTGAGCAT
This sequence comes from uncultured Candidatus Sumerlaeota bacterium, assembly GCA_964454265.1. Classification (GTDB taxonomy): domain Bacteria; phylum Sumerlaeota; class Sumerlaeia; order MWCT01; family JAUWMI01; genus JAUWMI01. The sequence continues at coordinate 2,344 of CAYVXD010000147.1, forward strand.
GGCTATCTGAACCAGCCCACCAACTTGAACAATGTGGAGACTTGGGCAAACGTTCCCCAGATCATAATGAAGGGTTCGGCATGGTTTGCGGCAAAAGGAACAGAAAAGAGCAAAGGGACGAAGATTTTCGCGCTGACAGGTCAGGTGAAGAACACAGGACTGGTCGAAGTAGAGATGGGAACCACGCTTCGAGAAATTATCTTCGACATTGGTGGTGGCCCACAGGATGGCAAACAGATCAAAGCCGTGCAGACCGGCGGACCCTCGGGCGGCTGCCTTCCGGTTTCAAAATTCGATCTGCCTGTTGATTTCGAAGCATTGACCGAAGCGGGCTCTATGATGGGATCCGGCGGCATGGTCGTCATGGACGAGACAGCCTGCATGGTTGATGTGGCCAAGTACTTTTTGAACTTTCTCCAGGATGAGTCATGCGGGAAGTGTGTTCCGTGCCGGATAGGCATAGGCCGCATGCTAGAGATCCTGAACGACATAAGCGAAGGCCGAGGCACCGCGGAGCAATTGGACCTTTTAAAGGATCTTGCGTGGACTGTTTCAGTCGGCTCGCTCTGTGCGCTGGGCAAAACCGCATCCAATCCGGTGCTCTCGACACTGCAATACTTCGAAGACGAGTACAAGGCTCATATCCAAGAGAAGCGCTGCCCGGCAGGCGTCTGCCGCGCTCTTGTTCGCTACGTGATCGATCTGGAGATATGTTCCCAATGCGGCCAGTGCGTCGATGCATGTCCTCATGGAGCAATCAGTGATCATGAGGAATACAAGATCAACGAAGATCTCTGCAAGAAATGCGGGATCTGTGAGGAAGTTTGCCCAACCGAAGCGATAAGCAAGGTCTTCTGAGGAGAGAATCATGAAAAAAATGGTGACAATAACGGTTGATGGTGCGAGAATTGAAACCCCTGAAGGTATGAATGTGCTCGAAGCCGCTTTAGAGGCGGGTATTTGCATTCCCAACCTCTGCTACATTCCCACAGTGACCCCCCTAGGTGCTTGTCGAGTCTGCATAGTAGAAGTGGTACAAAATGGCAGATCTAAAATGACAGCATCGTGCACGCTGGAGGCAAAAGAAGGAATGGTAATTCGCGCCCACTCGGAAGCTATAATCCGCGCAAGACGTAACATCGTTGAACTACTCTTGGCAGAAGCTCCTAACTCAAGAGCGATTCAGGATCTGGCAGCACGCGTGGGAGTGACACGCGTACGTTACCCCATGCGTAACAATAGCTGTGTTCTGTGTGGGCGCTGCGTCAGGGTCTGCGACGAGGTATGGCAGTCAAAATCACTCGGTTTTGTAGGTCGAGGACGCAACCGCCACGTTGCGCTGCCTTTCGACAAACGTCCCGAGTTCTGCAAACGCTGCAATGCCTGCATCGACCTCTGTCCAATGACAATAACACCCTGCCCAGGTCCAATGGAAGAACCAGCCGTGTGCGGGCTATGTGGTTCCCAAATCTCTATGGCGGAGGATACTCCTGACACATGTGTCTGGTGCGAACTTGGCCGGGGGTTTCAGTGCGCAAGATGGCAGCTCAAAGGAATACTTGATAGGACTTAGGGGAGCTGGCCATAGTGAGCCCAAAGGCCCGGATTCCCTTTGAATAAGATTTGTAAAGTAAAATAATCTCGGGAAAAGGAGAAAAACATGAACCTGCAGCAGCCTAACGGGAACGACGTAACCCAGACTGCAAACCGTTCACGAAATGTATCGCCGGGTTCTGGAATCTGTACTCGGTGCATTGATGGATGCCGGGGAAACTGTGAAATATTCAAAGCCTCGTTCAGAGGCAGGGAAGTAATTTACCCAAGTCCTTTTGGCACCATTACCGCTGGGGGAGATAAGGAATATCCTATCGACTATTCCCACCTTAACATCATGGGATATGCGATGGGAGCAAAAGGACTTCCTGAGGGGCAAGAAGGAACTCCAGATAACACGTTGTTCCCCCTTGTTGATACCGTGACTGAATTTGGTGTTGAGCACAAGGTTAAGATGCGTCTTCCGGTATTTACCGGAGCGCTTGGCTCGACAGATATCGCGAGAAGGAACTGGGAACACCTTGCCGTGGGAGCAGCAATTACTGGGATCTCGATCGTCTGTGGAGAAAATGTCTGCGGCATTGATCCTGAACTCCAGCTCGACAGTAAGGGAAAAGTTGTTGAAGCACCAGACATGCGCCGACGCGTGGAAGTGTATAAAAAGTGGCACGAAGGATACGGTGACATATTAGTTCAATTAAACGTAGAGGATACACGTTTCGGTGTTGGTGACTATGTGATCAATAAGCTCGGTGTGGAGACAATCGAGCTCAAGTGGGGACAGGGTGCCAAGTGTATTGGCGGCGAGATCGAGATCGATACCATTGAACGGGCGCTCCAGCTCCAGAAACGCGGATATTGTATTACGCCTGATCCTTTGCTGGAAGAGAATCGGGCCGCGTTCAACGATGGGGCGCTGAAGCAATTCGAACGGCACTCGAGGCTGGGATTTGTCGAACAGGAAAGGTTCATGAAGGAAGTTGAGCGGTTAAGAAAGCTCGGGGCAAAACGGGTGACTCTTAAGACCGGTGCCTACGCGATGAGAGAACTTGCGATGGCGATTAAATGGTCCTCCGATGCGAAGATTGACCTTTTGACCATCGATGGCGCGCCGGGTGGAACCGGAATGAGCCCCTGGCGGATGATGGAAGAATGGGGCGTGCCAACGTTTTATCTGCAGTGCATGGCTCAAGAGCTGTGTGAGAAACTTGCCGCAAAGGGCAAATTCGTGCCCGACATCGCAATTGCCGGCGGCTTCTCCACAGAGGATCACATTTTTAAAGTTCTCGCAATGGGCGCTCCTTATACGAAAGCGGTCTGCATGGGGCGGGCGCTGATGATCCCGGGCATGGTCGGTAAGAACATCGGCATCTGGCTAAAAAGTGGCAACGGCGCGCTCCCCAATACGGTTTCGAGATACGGCACTACGGTTGAAGAGATCTTTGTCAATTACGAGACGCTGGTTAAGAAATATGGACGAAAGACAGTTGAGGAAATGCCTCTGGGGGCGATTGGCATTTTCTGCTTCGCAGATAAGATCAAGGTGGGTCTGCAGCAGCTCATGGCTGGCAGTAGAAATTTCAGAATTTCTACCATCAGCAGAAGCGACCTAATGGCGCTCACGGAAGAGGCGGCAAGGATATCGGGCATACCATACGTGATGGACGCTTACCGAGAGGAAGCAGAGGAGATCATAAACAGCTGATGCTTTAATCATATGCGGTTTGAAGGATGAGGTTGGGGGGCACCAATTGCGTTACCGTAAGCAATCGCTGCATCAATTTGCATCTTCATTTTCTCCCAAGGCAAGGGAGCAGGGTTTTTGGTCTTCAGCTTCGGGCCATAGCGTCTTGGGACGTCTTCTAATCTGAAAAATTGTCAATCGGAAATTGGGTTGTTGTCCCTGTTTTTTGCTGTTTTTTCCTGCTTCTTGCTATTTTTTTAGATCACGGACTTTTGGGGTTGATCTTTTCTGAGTCGTTCTGGCTGCGATAGATGTCACCTGCACTCACCGTGCCGTTTGTGGGGTCATAAGAAGCACGGTTCCACTGGCCAGAAGCACCAGTTCCATAGTCTCCCCGATCACCTGGCATGTTCTGGTAGTATAGGTCAGGCCCCGCACTGCGGATCACCCACATGCCATACATGTTATACTGATAGGGATATATCGATGCATCACCTGAATATTGATCAGAGTAATAGAAGGTGGGCAAATACATAATCTGATATGCCAGCTTGCTGTTGAAGCTGTGAGCCAGGCGGAAAATATCTTCAAGAGCAGCATTGCTTGAAAAATAAGCAATAGGTGTGGTCAATGTGCCTGGATAAATTTTCCACCTTTCATCAGTCGTCCAGGTCCCATTGACTGTGTCAGTAACCGGGGGATAATGGTTGTGATCTACCATATAAGACTCGAGTCCGGTGGCAACTGTTCGCATATTAGACTGCTGACGTGCAACCTTCGAGCGAACCTGAGCCTCAAGAAAATTCGGAATAGCAATAGCGGCTAAAATGGCGATAATCGCCACAACAATCAATAACTCGATGAGTGTGAAGCTCTTCTTAAGAATCGGAGACAGCAATCTCATTTTGCCCCTCCTTTAGGTTTTCGGCCGACCTTGCGCGGACGCAAGACGCGACCCAAAATGTCTTCCAAGCCCCGGAAACAACTCGGCAAGCCATTCGTGCCATAACATCCTGACACCCCCTCTAATTGAGCCCGTTGTCAATCGGAAATGAGGTTGCTGTCCCGTTTTTCGCCCGTTTTT
>CAYVXD010000147.1:6765-10040 GCA_964454265.1 uncultured Candidatus Sumerlaeota bacterium
CCGTTTTTACTGCGTTTTGGGCGATTCAGCAGGAGTGGGCGTAGATTCCGGAGTAGGCACGGGTTGCTTCTTGGGGAAGTATTTAAAGTCAGCGTTGGCAAGCACGGAATCAATGATTGTGGAGCGAATATTGCGCCGGTTCTCAGCTCGGTAATCTGCGGTGACGCGAGCTTTTGCTTCGCCGAAGGGAATGACGCGCGCTGGTGTGATCTCATCCACGCGAATGAGGTATACGAAAGCCCCGATTGGGATTGGCTCACTCACGTCGCCGACTTTCATCTTTTCAACATGGCCATCGAAGCCGTTGCGGTACTGGCTGGTGACGAAGCCGATATCGCCACCCCGTTCGCGTGAGGCCGGATCGTCAGAGTGCTTTTGCGCCATCTCAGCGAAGTCGTCAACTGTTTCAATCTTAGCTTTAATCCCGTTGAGTTCTTTGACGATGCCGGCGGTTTTCTCTTCGCGTTCCTCTTCAGAAAGAGCAGCGAGGTTCTCGCTGATACGCTTGACGATTTGGCGGACCCTATATTTCTTTGGATCGGTGTAGCGGTCGAGGTGTTTCTCGTGGTATTGTTTGAGGAGTTGGTCGTCCATTTTGAATTCTTTGTCAATTAGATAATCCAGGTACGTGCGGGAGACCATTTCAATTTTGCGATGTTTCATTCCCGTTTTGAACTTCTCGGTTTCATCGAGATGGAGTTTCTTGCCTTCATTGCGAATGAGCGCGAGTTTAATGGCGCCCACGTTGCGCAGCATTATTATTTTGTCAGCAGGCGAGGCGGCCCTGTGGGCGGCATCACCGAAGTCGCGGCTGAATTCACGCAGCGTGTACGTAAAGTCGCCCATTTTGGCTACGATTGACTCGGAGGTGGCAGCAGAATCGGTAAAGACCTCTGGGAAAGTCTGGAGTTCTTTGCTGGAGGTAAAGAGCTCTTCGAGGTACTCACGGGTGCGTTCCTGGCGTTTCCTGGCGGTCTCCGAGTTGATAATGGCTTGTTTGACTTCACTAAACGGACGAATGCGTTCCTCAGTTTTGCGTTCGATCTTCATGATCTGGTAGCCGTGTTTCGTTCTAATGACGTCGGTTACCTGACCCACAGGGGTCTTTTTTGCAGCGTCAAGTATTTCAGATAGCATAGGCTTCTGGGAAGGCACGATTGGGCCAATTATCTCGCCTTTCCTTGCCGCTTCGGAATATTCTTTAGCGACTCGTACGAAGTCTGCTCCCTCTTTGAGTTCTTTTACGATTTGCTGCATCCGCTGTTTGACGCTTTGCTCAGCGCGGGAATCAATGGGGACGAGGAGTTTCTCTCCCGGAGTGACTTCGTGATAGGGAGTTGTTTCGCGCTGATCTGGTGGAACATAGCGGGGTTTCTTGTACTCATCGTCGGTGATGATCCGGTCAAAGGCACTTTCGTCCTTGGCAATTTCCCTGGCAATGCTTTTTAGCGTATCATCAGGTTTAGCCGTATATTTCGCGTAAGTAGACAGAAAGATGTGGCGCATACTGAAGGAGAAGGCAACAGTGTAGCGATCAATGTTGTCTTCGTAGAATTTTCTGGCTTCCTCTTCGGAGATTTCCGGCACTTTCTCAACAACCATTTTCTGATAGAGAATTTCGCCGAAAGCATTGACTTCCTGTTCTTCCAGTTGTTTCTTTATCCTGTCGGGAAGCGAGAATCCTTCCTTCAAGGCTTTATTAAAGAGGAGCTTATCGGCGATGACATCTCGGACAATTGGTTCGAGGCGATCGTCGGCGAGTGCGAGGATAAAGGCGGTCGGATAATAGGCGACCTGACGAGGCTTGCGATAGTTGAGGATGTCTTCGAGGGCAGCGAGAGTAAGAGAGGTTGAGTCGCAGGTGACGATTACGTGATTCTTGTCAAAGGGTTCGGTAGGTTGTGCAGCGGCCGGTTCTTCCGCCTTGGTAGGCTGGGCAGCGCAGCAAAGCGGGAAGTAAAACGAGGTCAGAAACACGAGCAGTGTGATAATGAACATCTGTTTAATGCGCATGGTCAAATCTCCTTGAGAAGATTGTGGCTGTCAGGAACGCGCAAGCCAGAGCATCACGCACTCTCCTGAGGCCAGTCTTGTTTATGGAAAACAGCAAAACTATATTTATGAGAATCCCTGTAGATATTCAAGGAAAATCTTTGCGATGATGCATAGATATCTAGTGAACAGGCACGGACGATAGTGGTGCACGGGTGGGCCGAAAATCTCTTCCATGCATTGAATAAGGGGTGGTAGAGATGGATTGGGGTTGACGGGGTGCAGACGTTTCGCCTATTCTTTGATGCTTAAGAAGCACAATGGCAAAGACAGAAGACTTGTGAGTTAAAGATGGCGATTTTTACGAAATCAATCCATCGCAAGATTCTGATGCTAATTCTGTTTGTAGGATTAGTACCGGCGATTGCGGGTATTCTTCAGGCCTACTGGGGGAGCGTTATTGCGATGGACAGTACGATTGGGGAGTATTTACAAGATCGGGTGACATTCCTGGCAAATGGCGTTGATGATCTGCTTAGGCGTAAGATGGAAGCGGTGCTGGCATTAAACCATGAGCCGGAATTTGAGGCATTATACCAGCAGCTTCTGGTAATGCACCATGAAGGGATGAGTGAAGAGCCTAAGGGGCAGATGTTGAGTGGGTTAATACATAACACCATTTTAGCTGACGATGTGGTAATAATAACCACACTGGCGGGAGAGGCAGTGGCCAGTTCGAAGCGTGAGAGAAGAATGGGCTTCGGCGAGGAGACCTGGTGGGCAGCAGCCTTACAGGTAGCCACGGATCAGGTGTATTTCGCGGAGGGCGTCATACCGGAGACGCGGAAACCCTATACGGCGATTGTGAGTCCGCTTGAGGTTAGTCAGAACGAGGGGACGAAGAAGCGGCTGGGCATGGTAGTGGCTATGCTGGATCAGGAGAGATTACTGTTATTTCTCGATGCGTACAGTGTGGGCGAGATGGGTAACATCAGTTTATATTCATCGCGCGACTATTTTTTATTCAATCAAGAGCTAGGGCAACAGTTAGAGCCAGTTGTCAGGGGCCATCTCGGACTAGTGCAGTCAAAGTTATACGGTTGGTTTACAACCCAGCGTATGGGCGAAATGAAGAACGTGGTGGCATTTTCAGTAGTCAAATGCCTGCGGCAAATGAGCCAGGAGGGGCGCTGCAATTTCAACTGGTTTGTGCTCATGAATATGGATAGAAGCGACATCATGGTGGTTACCAACTTGTTGCTCTGGCGTACCACGCTTGTTGG
>CAYVXD010000148.1:0-9902 GCA_964454265.1 uncultured Candidatus Sumerlaeota bacterium
TGCTCTTTGCTATTCGGCATCTCCAGTCATTGCCCAACCTTGCTTCCTCTCGCCTAGGCGAGAGGATAGAGGTGAGGTTGAAAATGAGCCTTGTGCGTGGGGACCATTTCTTGAGCAAAATGCTGAATCACCCTCCCCTAACCCCTCCCATCAAGGGAGGGGGAAAAGTAAAGGGGAAACCAAGGGAGGGGGAAAAGCGGAAATAAATTCAATGGAAGGGAAAATGGAAGGGAAAAGGGAAGGGAAAAGGTAGAAAGGAAATCAAGAGAAGGGGAAAGATACAAAGGAAACCAAGGGAGGGGAAAATCAGTAATAAATTCAAGGAATGAGAGGGTAAGAAAAAAATCAAACAAAGCGAAAGGTACAAAGGAAATAAAGAGAGGGAAAGGCTGAAGAGTCCTGGGCTTTTGCAACAGTAAAGCGTTAATGAATATAGAAACGGTTATTCCTTGGAGTAAGTAGGTAGCTTATCATATCCCCTCCCCCTTTATGGGGGAGGGATAGGGAGAGGGAGAGAGAAAGGCAAAAAGGAAATCAAGAGAGGGGAAAATCAAGAAGAAATTCCCCCCTTATCGAATTTCGCATATATAAAGTAATGCCCTATGTTCCTAAAAGCCCGATTTCTACTCGATTGCTGAACTTTCAATTCTACCATTAACTTATGCGAAGATCAATAAATGTGGTTATTTCTTATAGCTTTTCGCATAAAGAAACAGCCAAAGCCGCTGAAGGCCTTATTTTTGTGCGAATGCTTAGACTTCAACTGTGCCATTCAACGTGGCACGGGCATCACGCCACAGGCGCATTTTCAACTTGCCCGTGTAGATTCATCCGCCTAGGCGGATGCCACGCATAGAACAAAAAGAGGTTCTTGGGATTCCATAGTGGGTAGTTGTAGGAGCGTTTAATTAAACGCCCCTACATGCTGTACCGTTATCTATACAAATCTCAATAGGAGCGGAGACATATGGAGGTTGAGGAACAAGCGCGCGAATTCTGTGAGCATTTTGAGGAGTTAAAGAGCGAAATTGCCAAAGCCATTGTCGGTCAGGAAGAGGTGGTTGAGAGCGTGTTGGCTGCCCTGGTGATTGGCGGGCACGTACTGCTGGAAGGGGTACCTGGATTGGGGAAGACGTACCTGGTGCGAACGCTGAGCCAGGCGTTGGATCTAAGATTTTCACGCATCCAGTTTACCCCGGATCTTATGCCCGCCGACATAATTGGGACGAATCTGGTAATGGAGCGCCCTGGAGGAGGAAAGTACTTTGAATTTCAGAAAGGGCCGATATTTGCTCATATCATTTTGGCGGATGAGATCAATCGGGCCACGCCCAAGACGCAATCTGCGCTTCTTGAAGCTATGCAGGAGTACTCGGTGACCGTAGCTGGCGTGTTGCGCACGCTTGAGCAGCCCTTTTTCGTGATGGCAACGCAGAACCCGATTGAAATGGAAGGCACGTATCCACTACCTGAGGCGCAGATCGATCGCTTCTTTTTCAAAGTCCTGATATCCTACCCGAACATGAAGGATCTGGAAATGATCGTTGATCGCACCACGGGCGACCAGCTGCCGGAGATTCGCAAAGTTGTTGAGCGCGACACCTTGCTCACCATGCGGAAGTTTCTCCGCGAAGTTCCCATTGCACCACCAGTGAAGGAGTATGCCCTTCGTCTTGTTATGGTCACGCATCCGGACTCTGCCGATGCACCGGAGATGGTCAAAAAGTATGTGCGCTATGGATCAAGTCCCCGTGGGGCGCAGACACTCATCCTTTCTGGCAAGACCCGGGCTTTACTGGATGGCCGGTATAACGTGAGTTTCGCAGATATTGAGAAGAGCGTGCATCCGGGCTTGCGGCATCGTATTATTCTGAACTTCGAAGGCGAGGCCGAAGGGATTACCTCTGACGCAGTTCTGGATGCTGTGCTCGAGCACACTGTTCGAGACACCAGGCAAAAGGCGGCGAGGAGTTAAAGAGAAAAGCCACAGGGACTGGCTCGTACGAGGTGTTCGCAGTGCTAGTGGATGTGTTTGGCTGGTCGTCTTCGGAAATGGCTTGCGTTCCTGGCTCTCCTGGTTGAGCGGATTTCCCCTCTTTTGCACGATAAATTGATAAAGCATTCTGCAAATCCATGCTGAATGTGCAAGCCGGCAAATACCAGAACAGCCGGATGCATTTATTTTCATATCGAGTCAGGTGTGAGTCATGGCCGAGGTACTACTGGATACGGAATTCTTGAATAAGTTAAAGCAATTGACACTGATCTCCAAAAAGATCTTTGCGGGCAAGATCAAAGGTGAGAAGCGCTCTAGGCAGAAAGGGGCCAGCGTGGAATTTGCGGATTACCGCGATTACGTGCGTGGCGACGATCCGCGCTTTATTGACTGGAACATGTACGGCCGGCTGGAGCGGTTATTCCTGAAGTTGTTCCAAGAGGAGCAGGATTTGTTCGTCTACATTCTGGTTGATGGGAGCGAGTCAATGGCGTTTGGGAGCCCGAGTAAGTTCCTCTACGCCAAGCGGATTGCCGCTGCACTCGGCTACATCAGTTTGATCAATATGGATCGTGTCGGGGTAGGGACATTTGCGTCAGAGAGGCTTGAGTGTCTTATGCCAACGCGAGGCAAGGGACAGGGTCGCCGGTTATTTGCATTCCTTGAGAAGCTCGAGCCTGAAGGCCGAACTGCGCTGGCAGCGTCGTGTCGAAGCTATCTATTGCGTCATCGGCGTCCGGGACTGTTGATTTTAATTTCTGACTTTTTTGATCGTGCCGGCTTTGAAGAGGCACTGAAGGTGCTCCTGGCACGGAATCTGGAAGTATATGCAATTCAGGTGCTGGCGGAAGAAGAGCGCAACCCGCCGATAGCAGGCGATCTCCGCTTGATTGACTGTGAGGAGAGGGACGCAACGGAGATTACGGTTACAGATCGGCTGATCAAGCACTACAAGGCGCAGCTGGAATCCTATTGTGAGTCACTGCGGGACTTTTGCATGAAACGCGGCGTCAACTACCTGGCGGTCACCACACGATGGCGGTTTGAAGATCTGATTCTGCAATATCTGAAGACGGTAGGATTGCTGAAATAACGGTGCCCGGAGAAGAGAGCGCAGCAGCGCCATCTTTGTGGCGACAGCCGATCTTCTTTGACGCGAAAGCAAGGTTCAGTAATGATGCGATGGTAGAGGGCTATCTGTTCTGTAGGGGCACAACACTGTTGTGCCCTGACCTATGAACTGACCAGCCAGTGGGGAGCAAGTATAAATGAGTTTTCTCATGCCAGCGGCATTTGTCCTGCTCGGCCTTATCCCAGTAGTCGTGTTGTTCTATTTGCTGAAACTGCGGCGCAGGGACTATATTGTTTCAAGTACCATGTTCTGGAGCAAAGCGGTTGAAGACCTTCATGCCAATGCGCCGTTTCAGCGCCTGCGCAAGAATCTGCTACTGCTCGTCCAGCTTCTCATTATCGCGCTGCTCGTGCTGGCGTTTGCACGGCCACTGCTGAGTCTGGCAGGCCGAAAGGAGCGCTCGCTGGTTGTTCTCGTTGATCGTTCAGCCAGTATACTGGCGCGAGAGCCGGGCGGAACACGCCTGGATGCAGCAAAGCAGATTGCTTTAAAGCAGGTAGATGGCATGGTTCCGGGCGATGAGATGATGCTCATGACGTTTGCCGATTCTCCTGAGGTACTGGTATCGTTCACGAACGATAAGGCTAAGTTAAAACGATTGATCCGTGAGATTGAGGGGCGAGAGGTCGTCACGCGCCTCGCGGATGCGCTCTCTATGGCGGTCTCGCTCGCCAGGGATCGTCGTAATCCAGAGATTCTCATTTTGAGTGATGGATGTATCGGCCCGCTTCAGGCCACTATACCGGATCAGGTGAAGGTTCATCTGGTTCGAGTAGGTTCGCAGCAACCAAATGTCGGCATCACCGCCCTGGATATTCGGCCGAGCATAGAGAGCAGTAAGGACTACCAGCTCTTTGCTGTTCTGAGTAACTTCGGTGATCGGGACGTGGTTCGACATTTGACTCTCACCTGCAATGATGAGCTAATTGACGTGCGCGAAACGCGGATTCCTTCCCATGGCGAGGAGGCTCAGCTGTTTCAGAGCCACCGTCTTACCGAGGGAAATATCATTCTTGAGATAGATCAGACGGATGCGTTTCCCATGGATGATCGCGCCTATTGTGTCCTTCGCCGGGGAAAGAGTATGCGCGTGCTCCTGGTATCAGAGGGGAACTACTTTCTTGAGAAGGCGCTCCGTGAGAACACGGGCATCATCGTCACCCGCGTGAGCTCAGCCAACATGCAGGTGAACGAGTCATACGACATAGTGATCTTTGACAACGTGTCGCCGTCTGTCCTTGCGCCGGGACGCTATGTATTCATCAATGCCTTACCACCACTCGACGGGTTTACTGATCTCGGGGAGATTCGGTTGCCGACGGTTGTGGATTGGGATCGCGAGCATCCGCTGACGCGCTTTGTAGATCTCAGTGCAGTGCGGATTCACACAGCGCGACAGGTTGGGGTTCCCAAGAGTGCGCTCGTGCTGGTTGAGGGTGAGAAGACGCCATTGGTTTCGCTCCTTTCCACCGAGGAGCATCGCATTGTAGTCTTTGCGTTTGATTTTTACGATTCAAATCTTCCGCTGAGAGCCGCTTTTCCCATACTGGTCTCGAATTGTCTCGACTATCTTTTTACAGGCGGCAGAAATGTGGAGAGCGTTATAGCGAAAACAGGCCATGTGTATCTGCTTGATGTGCCGAAAGCCGTGCAAATGGTGAGTGTTCGAAACCCAGAGGACCAGCAGTGGAGCGTACGGCCGAATCCGCAAGGACAGGCCCCATTTGATAAGACCTGGTTCACAGGATTTTACAGTGTGATCTTTGACGGAAACCCAAGCCAGGGGTTTGGAGTAAATTTGCTGGATGCCGAGGAGTCAAATCTGACACCCCGGTTCAGTCTGGAGGTACGCGGAAAGACTATTCATGCGAGCAGTGGTCCCATGCGCACGAATCGAGAAATCTGGTGGTGGTTTGCATTATTGGGCCTGGCGTTGCTTTTCCTTGAATGGCTGATCTATCACCGCCGCGTGCTGGTGTAAGGCGTATCAAGTGTGCTAAAGCCTCACGCACTGTTCTGTGCCGGGGAGAAAACGCCCTGGCACGGCTTCTTTTCTATTGGGATTGTATAGACTCGATTTTTAAGGTGTGGCTAAAGACAATGCTTTCGATAGTACTTGTTCTGCTTGGGTGTATAATCGCTGGTATTGTGTTCGACAGTCTGCTCGTTGAACCACGCTGGGTTCGGGTGAACCGGTATCGGTTTCCTGTAGTGAATTTGCCGGGGGCATTTCAAGGGTTCACGATCGTGCAGCTCAGTGACCTGCATTGCAGCAGGTATGTCTCCGCGGGCTATTTACGCAGAGTAGTGCGGATGGTGAATGCCCTGTCTCCAGATGTCGTGGTGATTACCGGGGACTTCGTGCGAGGCACCTCTCGCTATACAGGTAAAGTGCCCGGTGCGTTGGCTCAGCTAACTGAGCTCAAGGCGCGCGGTGGCGTGTTTGCCGTGCGAGGGAATCATGATTACTGCCCAAGCATCGAGATGGTAGAGCGCGCTGTTACCAAGGCGGGAGTCAGGTTTCTCACCAATTGCAGCGTTATGATAGAGCGCAGCGGGGCCCGGCTGGTGATCTGCGGAGTAGATGATCTGTGGGAAGGCACGGTAAGCTTTTCCGCAGCGCTTGCAGGTACGGAGGCAGCCAGCCCAAAGATTCTCCTCATGCATAACCCGGACGCATTTGATGAAGCGGTACAGTATCCTTTTGATCTCATTCTTTGTGGACACACGCATGGGGGACAAGTTGTGATTCCACTCATTGGCCCACTGCTTGTGCCGTCACGCTATGGGAGGTGCTATGCCTCCGGTTTCTTTTACAAAGATGGACGAACGATGTATGTGAACCGGGGTGTGGGGCTTGTTCCGCCACCTGTGCGATTCTTCTGTCGCCCGGAAATTGCAGCCTTCAGGCTTGAGGCAGAACACGAACGTTTAGGCTAAATAATATGACCGGTTGCGCCTCAATGGAGTTGAGCCGGATGAGGGCATACCATACATAGAAGGTAGGCTCTCAGGAATACGAAAAACGGGTTGCCCGAAATGCTGCAACCCGTTTGATAGGCACTCTGGAAAAATCTCTGGGCTCTTTATCGGCCTGTGTTGGTATCTACAACGTGCCGGCTGTGGGACGTCAGTGCTTTGTCTCGTTCTCTTATGCTGCCAGTATTATTTCTTCTCCACTTTGGCTTTCGGAATTGAAATCGGAAGCACATCTTCCAACTGCTCGTGTGGATGTGGGATGACATGGACAGAGATTAACTCGCCAACCTTGCGCGCTGCAGCAGCACCAGCGTCGGTGGCTGCTTTACAAGCGGCCACATCCCCCCGCACAAGCGCTGTCACGTACCCACCGCCGATCTTCTCGTACGCCACCAGGATGACGTTCGCTGCTTTCACCATCGCATCTGACGCCTCAATCACTGACACCAGGCCTTTAGTTTCAATCATGCCCAGAGCCTCATTCATCGTTTCTACCTCCGAAGTGGAATGGAACAGAATTGACGAACGTCCGTTGGGATGCTTAAATCAACAATTCACTGAGGTTGTCTCTTATCGTAGACCATATCTAAAGTCAATAGAATAACGCGATTATTCATGAAAAGTAGATTGCCTGAGGGTATGCGCCAATTTGCGAGGTAAGGGATGCGTCGAGGATGTTCGGCTCGTGGGATGAAAGATGCCAAGGCATGCGAGGTGCAAGGAATCGCTGCGCGGTGAAGCAAAGCAAACCTCTACCGTTGCAGGAATGTCTGGTAAAATGAGGGAAGTCCTTATTAGCAGTTTTAGGTTGAATCATGTGCTCTACTTCTGCTATGTTTAGGTAATAGTTTCGGAAGAGAGGTATATATGAAATGAAAAGGATAATTTATTCTTGTATCGTGGCGTTGATATTGCTGGCGCCAATGACGTCGCAAGCCCAGCGCAGCACATCGGTCACTGACAGGGCACGGGAGGGAATGGCTAAAAGGGCGACTCCGCCCAGGCCCACACCTGCTAAGCCGTCCACGCGCGTGACCCGTGGTGCACAGCCAAGAACCGTCCGACGGCCCCCCACTTCGCGGTCAGGATCCTCGAGTCGTGCGGCTACGTCTTCCTACAAGCTGCAACGATTTCAGTTTCAGGCTAATCTCGACGTCGCGGTTCTCTATTTTGAACCGATGGACATGATTGCAAAGGTGGGTGAGAAATTCAATACCAGCGTGCGACTGAGCAATCCAAAGAGCCGTGGCTTTACGCGGATGTTTCTCGCCTTGCAATACAATCCCGAAGTGTTGCTGCCACTGGAAGTAAACGACCTGGCGCTGCAAGCTGACATGCGGGCGCCAGCCAAGGCGTACATATATGAGAATCGCGGGCTCCTGACCTACGAGGCGGAGTTTGCCAGTGAGCTGGCTTTGCGTAAGCAGAATCTGCTTACGGTAAAATGGCGGGCGCTGGCTCCTGCGCTTTATTCAGCCATTACGTTTAGCTCCTTTGACCAGCGCGATACCACACTGGCCCATGGAGAGGAAAATATTCTGGGTGACCCCGGGATTCTGGGAGATGGAACCATCGAGGCCTCGGTGTGCGTCCTCCCTCCTTCACCTGAGGACGAAACTGAGATTCTGACAGGGACGACCATGACGGAATATACGGGGCCTGTGACCATAGGTGGAGTAAAACTGGCGCTGCGAAGTGAAACCCAGAAGGTGCGGCTTGGCGAGGAGTTCCTTGTAGACATTGATTTTGAAAATACCCGGCAGACGGTGGTTGACATAATTCATGTGATCGTCCGGTTTGATCCCCGGGTGCTCCAGGTGGTGGACTATGATGAGGAGAACTGGATTACGCGCGGCGTGAATGTCTACGACGGGCCGTATCACGAGAAGTTTCCGTTTGACCGTCATATTAAGAATCTGGCCTCCAATGCTGAAGGTGAAATCGATTACTACATGGGCATCTCGGAGAGTCAGTTGTTGGCGGACCGCGGGACATTGGCCACCATTGTGTTCCGCGCAATTCGGCCCGCTGTTAACACCTCTATTTCCTTCTTTACGCCCCCACGGCTCCACGCACGCGGTACTCGGGTGACCTGCATGGGAATAAATGTACTGGGCGATTTGACCACTGAAGAGGACGGGGTGGAAAACCTGGCCATTAAGATTGCCAATTAATCTTCCTGTACGGCTCCAACCACACGAAAGGCACACGATGGCCTTCCAGAATTTGCGCGAGTTCATTGAGCATTTGGACCAGGCAGGTGAGCTCAAACGCATCCAGCAGGGCGTGGATCCCCATCTGGAAATGACAGAGATTCTCAGCCGGGTCGTCAAACGCAATGGCCCGGCTGTGCTGTTTCAAACAGTCAAGAACTCGCGTGTTCCAGTGTTTGCCAACGGTTTCGGCTCGCGCAAGCGCATCCGTATGGCGTTGGGCGTTGAGCGCATAGGCGAGATTACTGAAAATTTCCTGGCGCTCCTCGAACCAGGCAGTCCTAAGGGTCTGCTTGACAAGCTCAAACTGCTTCCGCGCCTGAAAGACTTGCACGATATTCTCCCCGTTCGTATCAGGAATGCCCCGTGCCAGGAAGTCCGACTGCCGGAGGCTTCTTTTCAACCTTTTCCGATTCTCCAGTGCTGGCCTCAAGATGGCGGCCCCTATATTACACTGCCAATGGTCTTTACCCGCGATCCAGAGTCGGGCGTTCAGAATTGCGGGATGTACCGAATGCAAATTTACGACGACCGGACTTCAGGTATGCACTGGCACATCCATAAAGGAGGGGCCGAGCATTTCCGGAAATACACGGCCCGCAAGCAGCGTATGCCCGTGTCGGTAGCCGTTGGGTGTGATCCTGCAGTGGTGTTCAGTGCTGCGGTGCCGCTGCCGCCGGATTTTGACGAGATGCTGTTTGCTGGCATCTTGCGCCGTAAACCTGTGCGCATGGTCAAATGCCTGACCAACGAGCTTTACGTCCCGGCTGAGGCGGAGATTGTGTTTGAAGGATACGTTGATCCTGAGGAGCAGCGCCTGGAAGGGCCTTTTGGCGATCATACAGGTTATTACTCGCTGCCCGATTACTATCCAGTGTTTCATCTGACTGCGGTGACGCATCGGCGTGACCCAATTTATCATGCTACGGTGGTCGGCCGACCGCCCATGGAAGATTGCTTCTGGGGTGAAGCCATTGGTGAGCTCTTTCTTCCCCTGATTCAAAAGCAGCTGCCCGAGCTGGTGGATCTGCACATGCCGTTTGCTGGTGTATTTCATAACCTGCTGCTGGTTGCGATCAGGAAGGCGTATCCGGGTCATGCACGCAAGGTTATGCACGCGCTGTGGGGCATGGGCCAGGCGATGTTCAGCAAGGTGATCGTGGTGTTTGATGAGGGAGTGAATTTGCGTGACTACGAGGAAGTGGTGTGGCGAGCACTGAACAACATAGATCCGCGACGCGACGTGGAATTTGTTACCGGTCCGGTAGATGCGCTGGATCATGCTTCTGAATTGCCCCATCTTGGGTCAAAAGTCGGCATTGATGCAACGAAGAAATGGACATCTGAGGGCTTTTCTCGGCCGTGGCCGGATGAAATCCTGATGAATGATGAGGTACGCCAGCGCATTGACCAGCTCTGGAATAGCCTGGGGTTGTGAACAGCGCTACGGCCGTACGCTTGCCGTCATGAAATGAATTTCACCTCCTTGTTGACATACCCTCCTGTATGTTTCATTATCACGTCGTATTGCTCTGTTGAAAACCTCCAGGTGCACGAATTCCAATATATTTCGCCCTTCAGG
>CAYVXD010000149.1:0-9601 GCA_964454265.1 uncultured Candidatus Sumerlaeota bacterium
AAATACATATATCCTTGGCTATTCTTAAAAGGGGCTTTTTAGAGCGGACTCAAATATTCAACATTAATTGTGTCTGGATAAAAAAGACCGTTTTCATGATCCTTTAGCTCCACTGTGTAAAGTTCTCTAGGCATATCTTCGTATTTCTTTTCTCCGCCGTACTCCAGACCTTCTCCAATCTCTACTCTTATAGGAAGAAATCCTTGCTCCGCATCAAGCCAAAACTGCCAGATATTTATATTCACGACCTGCTTTCCTTCATATTCACTTTTCTTCTGTTTTTCGCAGCGGATTACGTAGATGTTACCTGTTTTCTGAAGTATTTGAGGATTGTTGTCGGTAACAAATTTGCTCAGCGGTTCGTCCCCGACACATAGTACCATTTGATTAGGACTGGGATAAAATTCTGTAAAAAGAGGTGTATCCTGAACAACACCTTGTTTCCCAACGGGGTAAAACTCTTTGTAGGCTTTTCCGTTGAAACTCCCTTGCCTCGAAACATATAAAGTTTTGTCTTCACCTTTAGTATATAGTTTCTCTATATAGTGACTGAAACGTCCGGGAGAGAAGCTTTTGAACTTTGCTCTAAACATCGACTTTGATTCTTTTGGTTTCTCCGGATCGTGTAATGAGTCCACATATTCCTGTAAAATTAAACTCGTCTGAAACAAAGCAGGAATGTCTTTGTAATGGTCTATAAGTAGTTGTGAAAATGATATAGCTATATCCACATCGATTACCTGTTTTATTGTGTAATCAACCGTAATGGTATCAAAGGAACTCTCAGTAGCTTCGAGCATTTGGATAATTTCTTGAATACTTAAGTCTGAGTCGGCATAAGTGTGAATTGGAAGATTAAGACAGAGTATCGTTATAACTGCCAATGTAGACAATACTCCCTTAAACAAATTAGCGACATACTCAATAAAACCTTTCTTACGCATTTTTCCTCCTCCTATATGTAATTATGCAATTTATAGGCTCTTAAATATCATTCTAGTCAATACAGCCTCTCCTATAACAAGTCCAAAGTACAGCCCAGCTGCCGCACCTATTGCACAACGGCCAATTAACACAGTCTGCAAGTAGTTTCTGGGCATGGACGACCGACAGTATTCGTCGCTGGGTGTAGCAGACTATTGAGATCTTCTATTAGAACTTCTTGTTTATTAGCGAAATTAAATTCATGTTTGTGGTTTGGATGACTATAATCCCCCTGACCTTACTAATCTCACGGCTGATAGGTCAAGCCTCGGAGCTCTCGCTCGTTATCAACCATAGGAACC
Source organism: uncultured Candidatus Sumerlaeota bacterium (assembly GCA_964454265.1). Classification (GTDB taxonomy): domain Bacteria; phylum Sumerlaeota; class Sumerlaeia; order MWCT01; family JAUWMI01; genus JAUWMI01. Next base: position 1,287 of record CAYVXD010000149.1, read on the forward strand.
CCTGCGGGCACGATCTTACTCATCTCGAACTCGTCATTCGAGATAGGCTCAGTGCTCGCATCGTAGACAAGAAATAAGTTTCTACCAAAAATACTACCATCAGCAGGTCTTAACATTTCATTATACATTCGTGTAGGAACTGTTATATTGCCAATGGATTTTGTCTTAGTGATAAACAGATCCGATGCGTGATCTCCGTTGTAATTGAACCAAATACTTTTCAAAATGAGTCCACTTGACTTATCGATTTCAAAAGCCACACGTTGCTTTGTTGATTCGTCGTTTAGAATAATCTGTCCGTCGAGGTCATAACTGAAACACTTTGTATCAAAACAGATAGCATTACCTGTTTCCTGAATCGTTTTTTCATCGCCAATCATAATTAGATCTTTATATTGAATATGAATGAATTTGTCTTCTTCTCCGCAGGACCAAAACATATAGTCCTTTAGAAACATATCCGGTGTTAGAGCTGTAAATAGGGCCCTATCAAGATCTACACCCAATACAAGAGCTTTATGGTCTCGGTGCATATCGTCTTTTATTTCGTAATACCGCCAAACAGGGCCTGAATTGTCGCTTACTAGCACAGAGAAACCTCCAGGCGCTTCTTTTGAGAATATTTTCGATACGTACTTGAACTTACCTTGACTATAATATACCTCTGCTACTCTATACACTCTATGATCTTCCATCGAGAATGAGCCTTCCGACAATTCTTGCGCCATTGCACGGACTTCCTCATCACTAAGGTCAAGGGGCTCTAGCGACATAGTACTTTGGGGTATTGGGTTATCCGGGGGCGGGGGTCCCGGAGCTTCAGAGATTTGAATGTATTTCATTTTACAGTTAGACTTCAAGTTTTGTAAAGAGGCATCATAGTACTCTGCCCAAGACTCGATTTTTGTAGTGGTGTGTTGGGGTTCAGCTACAGCTAAGACCCTGAACATACTGAGTACAACAACAAGTAAAAATACCGGCAACACGCAAAGAGCAAAAATCTTGCGAACTGAGTTTGCTTTTTCCATTTTATTAACCCCCCTTTTCCAAAATACTAATATTGCATCTAGACTTCTAAAAACTAGACAGGGCAAGAAATCATTAAGCGCGCCGCATTCTAAGAAGATCACCGCCTTTCTCTTCAATTTAATTTACATAGATGCTCTTCCGCCCTGCTTCATATTTTGAGCAAGGACCGATTATCAAATATCAATACATTAGGGATAATGACATTTTCAAGAGAAAAAATTAAAGCAATTATAAACGGGACCGAACCGAATTGCAAGGGCGTTTTATAAATGCTTGATTTTTATAGAGATATGGAAAGGGATACGTTCGGTAGGAGAAGATTATTACATATCTGAAAATTGGGAATCACATGTTTACGTAAATAGCAAATTTTGGGGGCGAATCACATACACCTGTATTAGTAAAAATTAAGACGAGCACAACAAGAATGATTTCTGTACAACGCCTTATCAGCGGAAGAAGCACCCTTAATGCACACAAATACACTGTATTCCTTGTGAGACTCTGCGCTAATCACCCTAGCGCAACAGACCTATACTCCATGAGAGCAAGAGTGCGTAAATAACGATCGTCACGAATACAGCCACTGCGGATTTCTCTGGCGTTAGGTAATGAAGCTTCTGCATTCCCGCAAACATTATGTAAATACCATAAAGAGAAACAAGAAACCCTACATACGGAATAAACCACACAATAATCGGCAGAATGCTGTAGGCAGCAATCCGCACCGATGACTCCAGATTTCCTTCCCCTTGCAAAAGCTTTGTCATAATCAGGATGACCAAGGCAATAACAGCGAAATCGAGCAGAAGAGATACAAAGTTTAAAATTCCAAACTGCAGCGTCACCCCACGAATGAGACAAAGGAGGAACACAGTGATGAAACAGACGATTCCACCGAGGATTATCGGCTCCAGCAGACCTGCTCCAACGCGCATCTTTTCAAAAAATGTCGTCGGATTCTTTATTACATTGACAGCATCCTGAAGATAACCTTGCACCGTGCCCGGAGCCCCAAGCTCGATCGGGCCGGTGAGCACTTCGATCTCGCCCAGCTTGGCTGTGGCCCCTTTGGCCTCCAGATCCACATCAATGAATCCTCCAACCCCTTCCGATGAAGTCGAGGTGATCGCCTGTTGCAATTTGGCGATATCCTGCTTGGCTCTTGCCAGGCGCAGGCTGTTACGCTGCTCCTCGCGCTGATACTGATCAGCTTGCAGCTCGCCAACCTTGAATTTCACTTCCAGATTCTTCAACTCCTGCGCATACACCACCAGAGACTTCTCGGCTTCTTCCAGTCGCGCCTTCATCTCTTCCTTTCGCGCGGTAATCACGTCGCTCGCCAGTTCAATCGCGGTGCTATACTTCTGCCTTAGCGCTTCATACTGATCGTCAGCAACTGCTCCTTCGCTCTTCAGCTTCTCGAGATTCGACAACAGGCGTTCCGCTTTCTCTTTTTTCGAAAACTCACGCTGCAGAACTCTCATGTTCCTCTCCCTCCTATGATCTGGTTAAGGCCTACCCTGCGCGCAACTTTTTTTGTTCAGTCAGGGATAACCTTTACCCTCGCTGGTCTTTTAAGAAATTCTTGCCCGCAGTGGCCCGCCTTTGTCAAGTCATACCTCGCTAAGAGACTACACAAACCACCTTCTTGTAGGCTTGAGATATACATTTACACCGCGGTATTGCAGCGCACAGCTCACTTCGCCACAACCACCCCCAAACATCGTCCGCTTCGCCTGGTATCATTTATCACCATACCGTATAGGTATGATGTGAATCCGTCCCTGATCGGGCACTGCCCCGTAGAGAACATACGCCATCTCGTTATTATTACGCACATTAACGCATTGAATCATATTCCATTGTATCACTCGTACCTCCTTCCATTCTTGTGGTACGCATGTTGTCAGGGTCAACGACTCATTATAGATGTCATCCGGCAGGTCGTCGGTCAGCTGAAATGTGATTTTCTCCGCATCCACTGATATGTCTTCAACCTTGGCAGATTCTCGTTCTCTGATATACTTAACCACAGAGACAAATGGCGCCACCCAGAGCTTCTCACGCCGATTCTGCACGGAGTCGAGAAATTGAACAAACCGCTCCCGGGGCAGCGGCTCCCATGCCACACCATCAATCCCGTGGAATGTCACCATCAACCAGCCGCGCTGGGCAATAGCTTCGTCCATCCAACCCGTCATGGTGGAAAGCGGAGTATTGGAGCGCGGCCCGAGACGCTTGATAGCAAAAAAATCAGGAGGCCGTGCTGTGTTAATCCCTTGCGGTGCGCGGCCTGCGATATAGTAATCAGCGGCGATGCGCTGCACCCGCTCGCCAGAACTGCCGTAAGGAAACCCGATGGTAAGACAGCGAAGCGGCGCAAGCTCCCTGTCAAGTATCTGTTTTGGGAGATTCAATTCCCGTCGAATTTCATCTTCCGACTCCAGCTCTGCCAGATGCGGATGCGTATGCGTATGGCTGGCGATTTCATGCCCATGCGCGGCAAAAGCGCGCCAGTCGTCCCACGTTCCATGATCAACATCCACATTCGCATAATCCTTGATTTCAGCGTCCGGATTATCAATCCAATCCGTGGGCACAAAGAAAGTGCCCTGCATGCTGCGGGCATTGAGCAGCGAAACGTACGTCTGCGTAGGTCCCAGAAGCGCGTCATCAAACGTCAGGCTAATAGATGCCTGCTTATTACCCGCCCACATACAGATCTCTGTCGTTCCCGGTGCTTCACGCGCTGGCTGCTGCCGCTCAAACACCAGTCCGCATCCAAGCATCTTGAAAACCAGCAATGCGCCACATAGGATTAAAGAGGCACGTTTCATGAGGTGTATCCTTTCCATTAGTCTGTACCAGCATCTTTCTCGCCGTTGCAAAATTCCCTATGCCCCGAAAAAACGAGAGTACTTTCAAAGCAATCATGCCAGAAATATTGTTTAGTCTTCAATCCTGTATATCAAACACCTGCATCGGAAGATCTTTATCTTCTATCTACTCAGATCATGAAAATCAATAGTAAACCGCGTGACGGCGCAATATTACACCTTTCGCCGCCAAGCTTTTCTTGAGGTGTGCCTAGCACTGCTCAATTGCCACCCGTCCACAACGGCCCTACAACCCTGCGCCTTCCTCCTTGACACCGCACTATTCCTTGAGTATCTGTTACTTGTTCCGCGCGGTAAGAAAGCGCCCTGTTTACATGTTCGTCGTGTTATCTGCAGACGCTGCCCTTTGGAAAAGGACTCGAAATAGTCAGACAAAAACAGTTGAGAATACGCGTACCACGATAAAGGCAAGGATCGAGCCAACTATGCACGCCGTCATCCTAGCTGCAGGGTATGCCGCGCGCATGCTTCCGCTTATGGAAAATTGCCCTAAGGCGCTTTTACCTGTTGGCGGTGTGCAGATTATTGACTATCTGCTGTCAAAGCTGTCGGATCTGAGCGAGCTCCAGCACATCTCCCTGGTCACCAACCATAAGTTTTATCCGCATTTTGAAAATTGGTTGAATTGGCGAAGGCCTCCTTCTGAGATCACACTGATTGATGATGGAACTATCTCAAACGAATCGCGACTTGGCGCCATTGGAGACCTGGCTCTGACAATTGAACGTCAGAATATTGAGGACGACGTGCTCGTGCTGGGCAGCGATAATATCTTTCAGTTTTCGCTCACAGAGCTCGTTCGTTTCGCCCATTTGAAGCAAGCCGACTGCGTGGTTGCACGCCATGTTGACGATCTAGCGACTCGTCAGCGCACCGGGATCGCTGTAATAGAATCCAATGGTCGCATCAGTAACTTTGAAGAAAAGCCCCAACAGCCGCAGTCCAACTGGGCCATCCCCCCGATCTACTACTTCCGGCGCGACACCATTGCCTTGATTCCTCGCTACCTTCATGCAGGGCATAATCCCGATGCGCCAGGGAACTTCATCGCATGGCTTCATAAGCAAAAGCCTGTGTATGCCTTGAAGACTAACTCGCACGTTCTCGCGATCAGCACTCTTGACTCGTTCGCGCGCGCCAATCAAGCGCTCAATCACGCCACTCTTAAGGAGTTTGGATTTCGTGTCTGGTAATGGGAAACATCCTCGCGGGCTACTCACTATTGACATAAAACATTTTGTGGAAGGAGGTTTCGTATGAAATCACAGCGCGCTACACACTTCCTCGGCTCAATTATGGCGGTCGCGATCCTCTGCTTGCTCCCCCTTGGGCTGATGGGACAACAAGCAGAAAAGCGCCTCGGTGAACTCTCTGTCGTCGAGTTAGACCAGCTGATTCGCCAGATCAGCGCTGGGCCTATGAGCAACGCTGAAAAGATTGACTACTATAGCGGCCGATTTCTCGACACTCCCTATGAATTGGTCTGTCAGGGCGATGGACCCTACGCTCGCTATGAGACCGGGCCCCTGATGAACTTCCAGCAGATCAATTGCATGACCTATTGTGAACAGGTGCTGGCCCTGGCACTCTCGTCGCATTACGAAGAGATGTTTAACGTGCTTCAGCACATTCGCTATCGCGACGGGATCATCGGCATGGCCACGCGCAACCACTATACTATGGCGGATTGGCTGCCGGAAAACGCCTGGTGCCTGCGCGATATTACACGCGAAGCGGGCGGGGACCTCGCTACCACACTCACTCGTACGATTAGCCATCGGAAGTTCTTCGAGGGAAAAGGCCTGAGTGATGTCCGCGATGTGCTGCCCGACCGCGACATCACAATCTGGTACATCCCAATGGCCAACCTCCCCAAGGTCGTGGATCGCTTGAATTCAGGTGACATCGTATCGCTCATCCAGAATAGGCCAGCTATTTTTTCAGCCCACATGCTCATGATCTACAAAGACAAAAAGGGCCAGGCCTATTTCCGTCACGCCAGCATGAGCGCCAAAACCACGCTGGATATGCCATACGAAGAATACGCCAGCGGCTTGAGTAAGAAACCCAAGTACCTCGGCATGAGCTTTATGCGCGTACGCGAAACCGTACGCTGGATCGGCCCGGAGAAACTTACCCATGGCAAGGCATTTCTTAATGACGAGCCCATGTGGAAGTAACGGTTAATCGCAAAGATTGGATGCGCTCTTCTTTTGAGCAAAGCGTTACTGCGCTTCAGCGCTCGCTCAGCAGGATGTTACGTACTGGAAAAAAGCCTTGAAATCATCTGCTCAGCGGGCTAGGGTCTCATCTCAAAGACAAATCTCAGAGCGGTAGTACATCATCACACAAGCTTTGATGAATATGCACTTGGACAAGCTCAGAGTGAAGCAAGTAATTCTACCTGTCAGATTCAGTACTACGTAGGGGCTCAAAATTTTGAGCCCCTACTCAAAAAAGGAGGATACGATCATGGCCATTATCCGCTCCATCCTTGTGCTACTCACGATCTTTGCAGTCTCAACAGCATGGGCACAAACCCCTTGTTGCGCTCAGACCACCCAGTCAACAGCAGATCCCCTCATTACGTTGCTGGAGAAGTACGAACGCATTTCGCAAAACATAGATGAATATGGGCCGGGTGGCCGCATGGTGCTCGATGTCGCCTACTTTGCCCTCGCCAAAGGGAAAGCAAAAGGCAAATGGCCCCTCGTCTCTATCGAAGACCTCTGGGCTCACGCAATCAAAGAAGGCCGGAGCCTGTTCAACAAGCCTGACAAGCGCTGGGGTCGCACCACTGCTCAGGAGACTCACGACATGATCGGCCAGACCACTATCGGCCCCTGGCAGATTACCGTGACTAATGTAAAGAATATTTATGGGTCACCTTACGGTGTCTCAAAGGAGTGGACCAATAAGCAGGTCAATGACTACTGCCGCGAACATCCCGAAATTCAGGCCATGATGATCAGCGACTACATCCAATTATCCTACGACGATTATGGCCTTCGCTCACCGTATGCTATTCAACGCTACTTCTGGCTTGAGGCGTACGCGAAGGGCGAGATTGGCCAGGGAGCCTGGGACAAAAGTCCTCTTGCCGTTCCCCCAAGTGGTAACTGGGAAGACATTACGCCCGAAATGAAACGCGATACCGGCTTCTATGCCAAGCAGCTTCTGCTCGGCTCGAAATACAACAAGCATGGCTTGCTCTACTGGCTCTATATCACCAAGGATTTTGAGGCCATAAAAGACGTGTTCCGAACCTGGAAAAATCAGGTACGCCACGTGTGGAAGGAAGATCGGGCAGTGCCAACAACCGAGCCCGGCAACTTTGCTGTCAAGCCAGAAGATTTTAAGTATTGCACAGACGATCCAGAATTCCAACAGACGCTCCTGAAACTCCTGAAGGAAGCGGACAAATAGCAATTGTAGGGGCGTATTGCAATACGCCCCTACGGCAGCAAAAAGCTAATAGGTAGATGCTCAAATGAGTTCAAACGTCACTATTCGCACTATGGCCGGAAAGGATATTCTCGGCATTGTCGAAGCGTGGAATGAAACGCTTGTGCGCGATACAATCACCGTTGGCCGCTTTATCAGTTCCATTCACCTGGATATTAATTTTTCGCCAACGGATGCGCGCGGCTGCTACGTGGCCGAAGTGCAGGGCAAGATCGTCGGCTTCATTCGCGCCATCATACGCCTTGTCCCTAATGATGGTCTCGGATTTGAAGAGCACGATGGCTGGATTTCCGCCCTCTTTGTCCGGCCCCAATATCAACGCAAAACTATCGGCACTCAGCTGCTTCATGCTGCTATCGATTTTCTCAAATCGCACGGCCGCCGCACGGTCTGGGTGTGCGGCAACACCGGCTCAGCCCCCGGCTACATCTTCCCTGGTGTTGATGCAGATGCCTATCCCTCGGGCTTCGCATTCTTCAAAAAACACGGGTTTACTATTGACCACGAACCGGTTGCCATGTCGGGAGACATTATTGATTTTGACTACAAAAAATGCTACGAAGAGGCTTGGTCAACCGGCAGGGATGAGGTTGTAGTCGAGGCGCTCACGCCGGAACGCGTCCAGGACTTCCTCGCATTTCTCGCCATGCACTTTAAGGGCGATTGGAACGCTGCAGCTCGTGCCAGGCTTGCTTCCGGGTCTCTCGATGAAGTACTCATCGCGCTGGTTAACGATACAGTGGTAGGTTACTGCCAGTGGGAAGGAGAACACTTTGGCCCATTTGGCGTCCGTGCCGACATTCGAGGGAAAAAGATCGGTGCGAAACTCTTCGTCGAGGCGGTGCGCCGCATCAAGGCTGCTGACGGCCGGACAGTCTGGTTTAACTGGGCCGACGAAGATGCTGCGCGCTTCTACGAACG
>CAYVXD010000150.1:0-9567 GCA_964454265.1 uncultured Candidatus Sumerlaeota bacterium
TGCTGCTCAATGGTGGCACGAACAGCATCTGGAACTTGTGACAGCGACACTTCTTGCTCATCCTCATCTTCGTCCTCGTCCTCGTCGTTATCATCTTCGTCTTCATAGCCGAGGAATGTGCCGTCCGGAGCAACTTGGAACTCTTCGTCTTTTCCATCCCTGATCACTTCGACTTCGTAAACTTGCTTTCCATCTTCGTTACCGAGCTCAATCTCCTCGATCTCGGCTCCGGCTGACTGCTGCTCAATGGTAGCACGAACAGCATCTGGAACTTGTGACAGTGACACTTCTACCTCATCCTCATCTTCATCCTCGTCATCATTCTCGTCATCATTCTCGTCGTCGTCTTCATATCCGAGGAACGTTCCATCGAGAGCTACCATGAAGTCTTGCTCTTCGCCATTTTTCATGATTTCGACTTCATAGATTTGCTTTCCGTTTTCGTCACCCAGTTCGATCTCGTTGATCTGGGCGCCGGCGGCCTGCTGCTCAATGGTGGCACGAACAGCATCTGGAACTTGTGACAGCGACACTTCTTCCTCGTCTTCATCCTTGTCGTTATCATCTTTGCCCTTGCCTTCATCCTTGTCATCATCTTCGTCTTCATAGCCGAGGAATGTACCGTCCGAAGCTACTTTGAAATCTTGCTCTTGTCCGTTCTTCAGCAGTTCGACTTCATAAATTTGCTTTCCGTTTTCGTCACCAAGTTCGATCTCGTTAATCTCGGAACCGGCTGAGTTCTGCTCAATGGTGGCACGAACAGAATCTGGGACTTGAGAGAGGGACAGGGTTTGCTCGTCATCTGCAGAGAAGACGAGCGCTGCCACCCCCACAAGAAACACTAACGCGCTCAGGACTGCAATGGTTTTAGCGTGCGTACTCATAACAAAACCTCCTTTTCCTACTCTGTGATTTTTCCTCCGGCCGTATGCTTTTCCATGGGAGCACGTATTGCCGGTGGTAAATTTTCGAGTGAAATGTTTCCTTATTTCGCTTTACCATAGCTGGTCAGCACCAGGTCTTCATCTTGGATGAGACCAATGCCCGGTGCATACGTCTTGTAGCATTTTTCATCGGCAGCTATTCCGGATGTCTCCTCTATTCGTATGCAGTTGTTGAACGTTCCGGCTGGCGTCTTCATGGTCACATCGTCACTTATTATCTCAGCCCTGTCCATGGCGTTCGGCGCGATCTCCTGGTAATATCTGGCTCCCAAGAGAATCGTTCCAGGCATCATGATGCCCGCTCTCGAATTCTTCTCGTCCGCTCTCCATGCTCCCGAATGTCCGACTATCTTACCGTCCTTATAGATGTCTACCTCCTCTCCGAAATAGAATACATCGCCGTGCTCTTTGCAAATGGCGAAGAAGTTCCTCGACACCTCCTTCAATTTCCCGTTTTCGTCTTCCCGTTCTTCCACAACTCTTGTTTCTACGGCACCGATTTTCTTTGTTTCGTCCAGGACGGTAATCACCACTTTTTCTTTACGACTCTCGAGTACCAGTTGATGGCCAGGCTCCAGTATAAAGAACCGATTCTTGCCAACCGAAGAGAACGTGCGGTTTTCCAGATCGAAGGATTCCGTCCATTTCTTGCTTTGCTCGCCGCCTGGGGTTTCTTTTACGGGTGTTATCTCCTTGGTCTCAATGACCTTGCCTTCCGGTGAGATTTCAACTTCGTACTGTTTTCCGCCGGAACGTATGTCAACATCATATTGACCCGGGTCTTCCCCTTCAACTTCCTTTTGAATGCTTATGATCTCCGGGTTCGGAAAGGCTTCTTCGATAGCATTTCGTATGACAGGAGGCAGCTCGGATGGTAGGACAGAGACTTTTCTCTCTTGTGCTGCAGCCTGAGAGGGAAAAGCTATGACTCCCATTATCATGGACAACACGACAGTGACGAGAATTGCGTCAACCCAAGCTGAGTTTAGTTTCATGATCGGTCGCTCCCTTAACCGGACATTTTTCATTTAAACCTCACCAGCATTCAACGCATGCTATTTCATTAAACATTACGAAAAGATTACGAATTGAAAAAATCTTGGCTCTTTAGAGGCTCTAGCGGGTGGCGTTTTCATATACATGCCGCGCTGAACTAGCGCATGAGCAATTTTGATAAAACGAACGTAGAACGGCCGTCTCGGTCTGCCACAGGCGGATCATGAAGGCGTCTCGCCTTCCCATGGGGAGGGCAGGATGCCCGCTGGAGGCCGGATTAACCCTCTCGACTGCCCGCCATAGGAAGGCGCAACTTATCAAAACAATATTGAAAGGACACTAAGCATTACCTGCCACCCCCAGCACGGATTGCTTCATCGCCTGCTCATACACAAGCAGGGTCGGTCGTCCACCGCTTATTCGGCGCAGCGTCCCTGCAACGAGATCAACCGAGCTCGTTACATTCTCTCGTCAAAGTTCTTTCTGCTCAACTGCAGCCGCTTGTTCTGGACCGCCTTTGTCTGTCTCTCTTTCTCATGGATGATAGAAGTAGAAGCAGGGAAACAACCGCTGGAAGGAGCAATTCCCATTCAAACACATAATCTTCAACGACATCAAATAGACGCAGGAAGGTACCAGCATTGATGCGTCTAACCATCGTGTCCAGTTTCCCTTGATGGAGACGTACCGTGACATAGTGGTGGAAGAAATGCTCTGGATCCTTACCCTGAAGCCTAGCTCCCGCACCCCCCGTGACCGTATAGGGTACCCCCTCCCAAACGCCTGAGAAATAACCATGGAGGTGAGAGGCAAAGAGGTGACTAACGTTGTAACGCCTAAAAAGGTCTAAAAGATCCTTTCCATCCTTAAGACATTTATCAAAGCCGTCACCCCTTGGGTCGAAGGGCGGCACATGCATGAAAACGAAGCGGGCGTTTGAGGTTTGCGCCTTTTTGAGCTCCTCCTCCAGCCACTTACGTTCTGTCTTATCGAAACCGGCTTCAGTAGTCGCATCTAAAACAATGAAGTAGCTTTCACCGATTGAAAAGCTGTAATAGGTCTCGCCAAAGATTTCCCGATAATTATCCGAAGACCCTCTGCGAAGATCGTGGTTACCTATGGCCGTAATTAGTGGGATTGTAAGGTCTCCTTGCACTTCCTTTAAGAAACGCCGAAAGAATCCTCTTTTCCCCCTGGGTACCAAATCACCAACGTCGATAGCAAATGATATTTCGCTTCTGTGGTTGATGTCCTTCAGGAGCGCGTCAAAAAGAGCGTAACCGTTCTTATTGTCCCCGAATACAGCGAAAGTAAAGTCATCAGGATTAACGACTTTGATCCTTGATACCTCTTTCTTGTTCCAGTCGGAGGCCATCAAAGGAGCATAGGAATTCCAAGCCTGGAGGGCTATGAATACCAGGATGCAAATAGCAATCAAGCCTGTTTTTACCGGATGTTTCTTTAATATTTTTCTTATCTCTGCAAATCGATCCACTTCCTCTGTCCCTTCTGTGCAATCGTGCACAACCCCGCTTTTTTCTTACCACATTATGAAACGGTCTTTTGAAGCAGTATTTATAATCTACTCTAATACTAAACGCTATTTCATGAAACATTACGAAAAGATCACGAATTGAAAAAATCTTGGCTCTTTGGAGGCTCTAGCGGGTAGCGTTTTCGTATACATACCACGCTGGACTTCTTAGTGGAACACCCTTTTTTCACTTTTCAGTAGTGGAATTGAACGACCGCGCTCAGGGGCGGTGAAGCCGTACCCTGCAGCGCGATGTTCGATGGGTTCCTGCTGATAGAAACGGGAAGCAAGGCCAAGTAAACTCGGCAGGTTACCGCTATTCTTCTTCGATGATCTCGCCCTTGTCTGTGAGCTTGATTTCCTGTGTGGCACCGCCTTTCTTGCCTTCCACCTCGTAGAACGTCTGGCCCTTCTCGAGTTCCTTGAATGCCTTAAGCCCTTCGGCGGAACCAAAGTATTTCTCTGCGGCCGCGCGAACCACCTGCGGCAGCGAGGAATACGGAACGCTTTCCCCGGAGGTGAGCACAGTGCCATCGCTGGCGACATCATACTCGACATGCTTCCCGCGCACCGTCGCCTCAACGTCGTAGATTACCTTGCCGCCCTCCTCTTCCTTATCAATCTTTTTGATCTCGCCTCCGGCGATCAATCGCTCAATCGTGGCACGAGCGGGTGCTGGAAGATCCGACAGCGACACTTCTTTGGCACCAGCCTCCACCCTTGCGCCCTTTCCAGAGATGGCAGCGCACCCCGAAAGCCCAACGATCAGGACCGCAACCAGAACAGTCTGAAGAATCCTGTATTGCATTGTGGTATCTCCTTTCTTCTTTTTTCTTACCACATTGTGAAACGGTCTTTTGAAGCAGTATTTATAATCTACTCTATACTAACGCTATTTCATGAAACATTACGAAAAGATAACGCACGGAATAAAGATTGAAGAGACCAGCTCTTGCTTCATGAGGGCATCAAGGGCTTGATGAATCAAGCCGCTACACATGAAAGAGAGAGGCCTTCATGGTCTGGGCTGGATGTACCGGGCTGTACCCAAGATAGGTCGGCTGCTATCGTGGGCGCTCTTGGCTAATTCCGCCCCTTTGTAAGAACGGCCGTGCGATATAGGACAAAATATCTAGAGTGGGTGATTGGATCCCAAGGTTTACAAATACTGGGATTGCTCTATGTCTCAAGTGTTATTTGACAACCTTTCTGACAAAGAGCCCGTTTTGATACTTATGCTACTATAATCCACTGTACCCGATCAGTACTAAGTCCCCATCTTTTACTAATCCAATCCCTGGGGCATAGAACTTAACGCTTTTGGCGTTCGGTTCGAGAGGCGTGGTTTCTTTTGTTTTCAAGCATCCTGTAAATGTCCCTGCAGGCGTCTCCACGACTTCGTTCATCGCAACGTTCTCGGCCCGATCCATGGCAACTTCAGGCGCGACCTCCTGAAAGTACCGTGACCCCAGCAGTATCGTGCCTGGCATAATGATGCCGGGTTTGGCCCCATTAGCAAATGCCTGCCATGAGCCATCGTGACTGACGATCACACCCTCTTCGTAGATATCCACATCCTCGCCAAAATAGAACACGCTGTTAGTTTCGTCACATATCGCAAAATAGTTTTGCGATATTTCGGCTAATTCGCCGTCCTTGGTTTCATACTCCTCGACCACTCTGGTTTCGATGTCACCAATCATCTTTGTTTCACCAAGAACCGTGATCACCACGCGAACTTCCTCCTGACCCTCTTCTCCTTCTAGAATAAGCTGGAAGCCTGGTTCCAGGATGAAGAAGGGATTACTACCTGTGGTGGAGAAGGTGCACAGTTCTATGAAGAAATCTTCGGTGAACGCGTGCTTTTCGCCGCCCCCAAGAACAAGGGCTGATGTCGGTTTGGCAAAGGCCCAAAACACCAACAAGACCAATGTCGCCACCCATAGCATGTTTCTCTTCATGACAATTCCTCCTTTCATACGTGGTTCTGACTTCGGATGGGCAAATTAAAAAGCCGTCTGCTTTTTGCAGCCGAAGTTTATTTATTATATTTTATTAAACATTACGAAAACATTACGAAATGAATAAGAATTCAAGAGACCTGCTATTGCTTCATCAGAGCATCAAGGGCTTGATGAATCAAGCCCCTACACGTGAAAGAGAGAGTTTCCGAGGTCGAGGGGCACGCCGCCCGTCTACATCAAGCCCTACATGTGAAAGAGGGAGGACTTGACGGTCTGGGCTGGATGCACCGGGCTGGTGGCGCTACACCTTGCACATTGGCAATTGATTCTGCAGCATCCTAAACGCCTCATCATTTCAGGTGTGACGGTGTGCTATGTTTGTTCAATGTTTTTGAAAGGGTAATGGTTAGAAAGGAGGGCGTGGTCAAATGGGCGTTGATGGTAAAACCAAGAATGGTAGCAAGAGAACGAACCAAGGCGAGTCCCAATCCACCGTGGGTGTCGGCACGGCCCCGGGCTTTTTCTTTCTGCCAGAACCGTTCAAACAGGTGTGGGAGATCTTCTTCCGTGAGCTCCTTGGTGGTGTTAGAAATGGAAAAGGAGAATTCCGCGTCTTTCAGGGAAGCCTTCCATTCGATTTTTCCGCCTTCGGGAGTATATTCCACGGCGTTAGAAAACAAATTGGCAAGAAGGGTTTCGAATAGTTCCTTGTCTGTGGAAATGGATATTTCAGAGGGGACATTGGAATTTATTGCAAAGTGCTTTTCTACGGCCTTGTTTTCGAATTGTTGCCAGGTGGAGTGGATGAGTGCGTCAAGGCGAACTTCTTCTTTTTGACACTTCAAGGCACCTGCGTCGCAGCGTGCCAGAGTCAGGAGAGTGGTGACGATGTTTTGCATGTGTTTTGCAGAAGCAAGGATGTCTGCGTAATTCTTGCGTTCTTGATCGATGCGACCATTAGGCCATTTCAGAGCAACTTCGGCCAGGGAGCGCATCTCGGCAATAGGTGTGCGAAGTTCGTGAGCCACGTCAGCCGTGAATCGGCGTTCTCGCTCGAAGGCTTCCTTCAAGTTCTTGATGAGGCGGTTTAGTGCGTGTGCCACGCTAGCTATTTCCTGAATAGACGGCACCTTGACAGGGATAAGATTCTCGGCTGAAATAAATTGAACTTCTTTTTCCAGTTCCCTGAGGGGCTTGAGGCTACGAAGCACGACAAACCGCCCGGAAAGCAAGAGCAGAAAGAGTCCAATGCCAAGGGCAGCGGAAGTTAGTTTCAGAGTTCCTAAAAATTGCCTATCCGTTTCACTGCGGTCGAGGGCAGCAAGGAATAAGAGTTCGTTGCTTTTTTCACTAATGGCGGTTGTCTCTTGTCGGGAACTAGAAGAGTGTTCTTCGTCTGAAGACCTTTCCGGAGTTTCTACGGAGTCTTGTTGGGAATATTTACGCAAAGCGATGCAACGCACGCTTTTGTCGTGAATACGGGTATTCCAGAAAAAAGGTTTTCCAGGAGCAATATCTTTCACAGCCACAGGTACATCCAGCTTTTCTGAGCCCAATGATACCGAGCGCTCAATTTCCTTGTTATCGGAGATGCGGCGAATCATAAAATAGGCTTTGGAATCAGGACCGCTGAAGTCGCGCATTACGTCGTCAGAAAATTCAAATTCAATCTCTCCATCTGGTTCTACCCCGGTGAGGGTGGCCAGGCTTTCGGCACGCGCCTTCAGGGCATTGTCCAGGGCACTATTAAGAGCACGATGGCTTTGCTCCAGAATCATCCCCTCAGCCAAAATAAAGACGAGAGCGGTGATTACAAATAAGCGGACGAGAATTTGTCGCTTCAGGCTTTTGTACGTTTGATTCATGCGAGCGCAGTTTTCATTCAATAATGTAGCCCATGCCCCGACGGGTTTTAATTAGAGAAGGTTTTCCCGGCTTGTCAATCTTTTTGCGAAGAGAGCAAATCGCTGCGTCAATAACATTACTCATTGGTTCTACGCGCTCATCATATATATGCTCTTCAATTTCCCTTCGGCTCACGACCGTTCCCTTTCGCATAGCAAGAAATTCAAGAAGAGCATATTCACGAGGGGGTAGTTCGATTGTTTTGCCCTTATGGGTCACCATGCGTTTAGTGGTGTCAATTTGCAGGTGTCCAATAGGGATGAAGGTTTTTTTTATCCCATAGCGTCGGCGAACGAGGGCTTGCACGCGGGCAAGAAGTTCCTCGAAAGCAAAGGGCTTCACCAGATAATCGTCTGCACCACTTTGTAGGCCTTCCACCCGGTCTTCAACCGTGTCTTTTGCCGTGAGAATCAGGACGTGCACAGCTTTTCCTTGCTCTCGAAGACGCCGAAGGATGGTGAGGCCGTCCAATTTGGGGAGCATTAAATCGAGGATAATGACATCGTAATCGTAGGATTCGGCAGACCAGAGACCGTCTTCGCCATCGCCGGTTACGTCAATGCTATAACCGGCTTTTTTTAGCCCCATTGCTAGAGAACGCTGAAGTCGTTTTGAATCTTCAATCAATAGAATGCGCATTCTTTTTATTCTCAATCAAAGAAGATTGTGATCTCTGAATGGAGAGATGTCGGAAACTTTGGCTAAACACAAGTACCTTTTATGCAATTCTGAGCATATATTTCAATATAATTTTATATTTGGCGACGAGATTTGTGGGCGTGGTGAATTGATATGCGTTGAGAGGCCAGCCCTGGGGGCAGAGGAGATTCTGGAAGAAATTCGCGCGGGATAGTTGTTTTTGCCAGTTTGTATGCAGACTCACGGACGAACATGAAATACTGCATTTTTTGTTGATCGGTCTTGGTCCTGTTCCATTCTAAATTTGCGCGCCGCCTTGTGCGGACAAGCAGGCCTACCCTCAAGCCTCAATCCCTCTGTGGCTAAATTAACCGAGGGGGACGAGGGGGACGAGTTCGGCGACGGATTTGTGGCCGAGGAGGTGGAGGAAGCGCATGATTAAGTCCATTTCCAGCTGGGTCCATTCGGCGGGGGTTTTGTCGGTGCAGTCAATATGTGCACCGGCCATCATGCCGTGTCCGCCTGCTGCACCGCGCCGGCCAATGAGTCGGCGTATGCGCCGGTCCGCCTTGCCTTTGACATTTGTCGTGCGGATGGACATTACGAGCATGTTTTTGTAGCGACCCAGGCAAATAGACCAACTTATCCTTTCCAGAGTGAGCAATAGATCGGCAATCTGGGCCACAACATCGGGGTATCTGACGGTGCCGAGGCGTGTGCCGACAACATTTTTGTGCGTGAAGGCGTTGTTTATCGCGGAGTTGAGGTGGGCGAAATAGGCTTTCTGGACTGTGGGATTTTCGATTTTTGCCAGGAGGCGTTTATTAGTCAGCGGGAAGAGGCGGAGATACATTTCTTCGTCAATTTTAGCGGCTTCGCGACCTAGGGCCTGGGTTTCGGAATGGATGGCGTAGAAGAGTGCGGTGGCAAGTTGGCTGGGTATATCAATCCTGGCTGAGAGCAGGTAGGAGGTCAGAATAGTTGCGGTGCACCCAACATCAGGGCGAAGGTCAACGAAGCGAGCTTTCAGACGCGGTCGGGCTCGCGGATGATGATCAATTACAATGGTTGGGATGAGGGAGCGAGGAAAGGAGTTGTTGCATGCGCGGGGTTGGGTATCTACGAGCGCAGTAGCACGTAGCGCGGTTTCAGGCACGCGTTCAGCGTGGGTGAGGCGAATTTTCAGGTGGCGT
Source organism: uncultured Candidatus Sumerlaeota bacterium (assembly GCA_964454265.1). GTDB lineage: Bacteria > Sumerlaeota > Sumerlaeia > MWCT01 > JAUWMI01 > JAUWMI01. Next base: position 9,176 of record CAYVXD010000150.1, read on the forward strand.
CGCATGGCTCGGTTTTCTGCGCGGCCAACGATGCCGCCAGCAACGATGCGTGCCTGAATATGCCAGAGCTGGTGAACAAGATACTTCAGGGCGAGTGCGCTGGCAAGTGCATCAGGGTCTGGATTGTCGTGTGTAAATATATGAAGGCGCTTTACACCGTGAAGAACTTCTTTCAATTGAGCGAGGCTTTGCGGCGCCTTTCCCAGTATATCATCCGTTTCGCTGAGTCTGAGGTTCATAGGCATTCTCCCTGCCAATTTTTGCTTTGATGGCTATTTATCCCGGATTTTGCGTCTGGACCATATTTCTGTGATGTGAGGGGTCCGCCGCGGCGGAACCCCTCGCGCTCCCCTCCTAAACCTTTCGTTACGGGCGATTTCATTCGCCTTCGC
>CAYVXD010000151.1:0-6477 GCA_964454265.1 uncultured Candidatus Sumerlaeota bacterium
CCTCTCCGATTCTCACCTCCATCCTTCCGAATTTTACAAGAGATCTTTACTGGGATTTCTTTGACTTCAGTACCTATGATTCCCAACTGTATAGTCTTTATACAACTTCTCGCCTATCGAAGAGAAGTTGCTATACAATCGGTTAGTGCAATCAATACTTTACAATATAATATAGCTTCTGGCACAGTCAATTAAAATCTCACCATTACGCGAAATCTCTTTTTACATTTTACAAATTTCTTAGTCCAAAATTCGGAGTATTTCATGCCTAACCTAAATATTCGTCGAAGTTCGATAGAATGAGCTGATTCTAAAAGAGAGTAATACTCAGCTATTTATGAACACACTCGGAATATTTCATTCGTATTCAGATCCGTCTGCGGCTCTCGCCCGTGATGGCAAGATCGTGGCGTTTGTCGAAGAGGAGCGCCTCGTACGGGTAAAACATGCTGTCGGGTACTTCCCCACCCGAGCCATTCAATACGTGCTGGACACTGCAAAATTGTCTATAAAGGATATTGATTATATCGTTCAGGGCTGGGATTGTGTTATCTATGACTCAGGCAAAATGGCTGCTATATACAAAGAGATCAATTCTAAATATCACACCACAGATGCCGATAGAGCCTATCAAGAAAGGCACCTGGAGACACTCAGTTCAGCAACCCAGAAGGGCATCATCCTCCGGAATTTGCGAAAGCAATTTGGCGATTTGGAATTCCCTCCCATTGTTTTCGTCAATCACCACCTTGCACATGCCTGCATGGCATTCTTCCACTCAGGCATGGATGAGGCTTTGGTATTGACCATTGATGGCAGTGGAGAGTGCGTGACGACCTGTTGGTGGCTTGGCCGGGACAGGGCGCTCGAAGTCCTTCATGAAGTAAGGATCCCCTACTCACTTGGCTGGTTCTATTCTGCCTTTACCGAGTACCTTGGTTTCAAAGCGTACGACGGTGAATACAAGGTTATGGGTCTTGCGGCGTACGGTAGACATGATCCGAAGTTGCGGGAAAAGATTGCACGTCTTGTCTGGTATGATGGTAAAGGAGGGGTTGAGACCGATCCGCTCCTCTTGACCAGAGGTGAGCGGAGATTCTCTTATTACTACCCTGATGCGCTCGTTGAGTACCTGGGGCGGGAGCCTCGTTTAGCCAACGAAGAGATTACGCAATGGCACATGAATCTCGCTTTTGAAGTGCAGACGAGGCTCGAAACCGTCGTCCAAGAAATGACCAATTACTGGGTAGAAAAGACAGGTATCCGACGCCTCGTTATTGGTGGAGGTGTGGGTCTAAATGTAAAAATGAATGGCAAGCTGTTCATGGACGGTATCGTTGACGATATTTATGTTCATCCACTGTGTGCGGACAACGGCATACCTATTGGAGCGACGATGGTGCTTGAGTACCGCAAAGGGCACCTGGATCCGATGCGGCTGAGAGATGTCTATTACGGTCCGTCCTATAGCGAGGAGGAGATCGAGAAGGTTCTAAAGGCTTGCAATCTCCGGTATTCGAAAGAAAAGGTTATTGAGAAAACCGTAGCACAGCTCCTCGTGCAAGGAAAGATAGTGGCTTGGTACCAGGGGAACCTAGAGGGAGGGCCCAGGGCGCTCGGCAACCGCTCTATTCTCGCCGATCCTCGAGATGTTAATTCGAGAGACAGAGTAAATGCCGCCATCAAGTTCCGTGAGTTCTGGAGACCATTTTGTCCCTCCATGACGGAAAAAGGTGGACAGCGGTATCTGGAGAAATACACGTACGCACCGTTCATGATCATGGCATTTCGGGTGAAGCGGTTGGCAGAAAAAGAGATACCCGCGGTCGTGCATGTGGACGGCTCCACGCGCCCACAAATCGTCTATCCTGACACCAATCCACAGTTTCATAGATTGATAGAGGAATTCGAGAGGCTAACAGGCGTACCATGTTTGCTGAATACTTCCTTTAACATCAAGGAGGAGCCTATAGTATGTTCGCCGCACGACGCGATTAGAACATTTTCGGCAACGGGATTAGATGCCCTGGCTATTGGCCCATTTCTTTTAACAAAGCATGGAGGATAACCACTAATGAAGATTCTTTTTGTGGGTGCCCATCATGATGATCTTGAAGTTTCGATTGGCGGGAGTGTGAAGCGATGGGTCGAGGAAGGCAACGAAGTTTTCAGCGCCATTCTAACGAATTCCTCCTGGGTTGGCCCGGATGGAACTCGGTTCCGTGATCCAGAGCGTGTGGAGAAATTTTGCCAGAAGGCTGCGCGTGCTCTGGGCTATACACAAATCAGCCTGAATCACTGTCCCTGTTTGGAACTGACATACTCGGACGACAAAGTAGTTGACATCCTGAAGATTATAAACAAGCACAAGGTTGATTTTCTCGTGACACTCTGGCCTCACGATGCCCATAGGGATCATAGGATCGCCTCGGAAATTGCCCTCGCCGCAGCGAGAAAGGTACCTCGGGTTCTAGTAACTCAAATGAGTTGGAACAGTACCCCGCATTGCTTCAAGCCTCAGTTCTTCGTAGATATCACTACGCACTTCAAGGCAAAGCAGGATGCACTCCGTTGCTACGAGGATGAGTACGCGCGGATTGGGTCACAATGGGAGAAGTTCATCCTTGCCCAGGCGCAGCTTCATGGCCTCGAAGCGGGCTGTGACCTGGCCGAGGCGTTCGAGGTGATAAAGTACCGTTACTGATCACTGGCATTGTGTAGATTTTCTTGCCACCGTACTCTTCCAGTACCGTTCAAATAAGACCCACCTAAACACCCTATAAAATTTTACAGAAGTAGATTAAAAATGAGCTTGACTTTCTAGGTATAGTAAGTAGACACTTACTTAACTTCATCACAATGATACCACCAATTTCTATTTTTCATGGAGGCAGATAATGGTCTTTGAGAGATCTTCCAGGCCAGGAGACGTTGCCCGCCGCATGAGTCGGGACAAACGTCGCCAACAGATACTTAGGGCGGCGTGTAAAGAGTTCACAAATCATGGGTATCGTGGAACAACAAGCCGTAGGCTGGCGCAGGCAGTTGGAATCACGGAGGTAATGCTCTTTCGCTATTTCCCAACAAAAGAGAGCCTATATTCGGCAGTGGTAGAAAAGTACTCAGGCCTTGCGAAGATGCAACAGATGGCTGAAAAGGCGTGTCAAATGGAGCTTGAACAAGGCTTGGAATACATGGCTGCAGAGATTCTGGCCATACTGCACAAGCAGATGCCTCTCATCAAACTGGTGCTAATGGAGGGGCAAAAAGATGGTCGGCAGGCACGCATGGCTTTTCGCAAGGAGCCAAAGAAATACCTTGCGGCACTGGAACGGTTCTTTCGGGTGCAGCGCAGGCGTAAAGCGCTTCGGAAGGTAAACATAGCTCTGACGGCGCGTGCATTCTTGAACATGTTCTTCACGTTTATGCTGTTTCAACAGATTTTTCGGGTGCGCGAGCCTAAGCGCCGCGATTCCAAAGCAGTAGTCAAAGCGTTCGTGGAAATCTTCAGGCATGGCATAGAGTGCGAGCGAAAAGGCGGGCGACGCAGCCGCCACAGAAGAACCAGAAAATGATCAATCGTTGCACACTATTTAACGGAAGGCAGATTCAGCGTTTTAGCATATGAAACTGCTGACCGCAGCGTTGCTCCCGGCTGGCTATGGACATATCAGATGGACTGTAGGTTCTCTGCTGTCACAAATGAGCCTGGACCATTTAGTCTCCGTCCTGCTTATCCCTCATCATGGGCAAAAAAACAGCCTCAAGAGTTATCGAGATCCTTGAGGCCGTTTTTATAAACTGGAATCTACAACACAGGGCTCTCTGCCATGGCCTTCAGCCGCGTCCAGCGCCGATCAACTTCATTCTGCACCTCTTCGGTGATTTTGGCGTAGGCAGGCTTTGCCATATGGCGCGATCGCCCCATCATCTTGAACCATTCGATAATTGGGATCTTTTTGTCCCTCTTCTCGGGATCGTAGTTGATTTTTGTAATACCCCGCTCAATTTCATAGAGCGGAAAGAAATTGCTATCCACAGCCGTCTGAATCACTTTTTGACCTTGTCGCGGATCGGTACGCCATGACAGCGTGCAGACTGAAAGAATCTTTCCGAAGACAAGCCCCTCATGCTTGGCATACCACTGCGCTTTGGCAGCTTTCTTCACAAGATCAACGAAGTTCGATTCTACTGCTGTAAACACATACGGAATATGACATGCAGCCATAATCTGCGCCGTATCCTTATGAAACGTTGCCTTTCCCGCCTGGGCAGGGCCAACGTGCGACGTTGAGGTTATCATGCACTTCGGGGTGGTGAATGACAGCTGCGCACCGGTGTTCATATAGCCCTCGTTATCGTACTCCAGGATGATAAACTTGTGGTTGCGCATAGCTGCCCCAATCGTTGGCCCCATGCCAATGTCGTGGCCTCCGTCGCCAGTGATCATGATGAACGTCAGATCCTCATCACCCGGAATTTCCCCCCGACGCTTGCGCTCTACGTATGCCTCCACAAGTCCGCTCATTGTTGCCGCACCATTCTGGAAAAGGTTATGAATATACGTGGTGCGAAAACTGGTATATGGGTATCCTGTGGTCACTACCATGCCGCAGCCAGTATGCCAGAGCATCACCACGTGGCCCTTAATGCCTTTAAGAAAATTTCCGATGCTGGGAAAAATGCCGCACCCAGGACACGCACCATGCCCTGGCACAATGCGCTTTGGCATCTTGGTGAGTGCTCTCATGTTCACACCCTTAACTTCAGGGACTCCGGTTTTTGGATTCACCTCAACCCGAATGATCTCCGGGCTTGCCTCCTCCGTTGTAATGGGCTCGAAGGCGCGGATGGGCTTATAATCTTTGGGGGTCTCCGTAGTGCCAAAATAACCATAGCGTTTCTTAACCTCGCCGCTTTTTAGCACCTCAAGCCCTTCCTCGAGCAGGGCAACTCCATCCTCAACGTAAAATTCCTTTCCCCCGATTCCATAGATACGACTGAGCACCTCAGTTTTGTTCTCCGGATCGTCTTTGAGGGCCGACTTGATTTCATGTGTCATGTTGCCTCCCCAGGCGCCGTAGCTATCCTGGCGATCACCAACGACAAGTACCTTCGTATTCCTGAACACCTTGCGGATCAGGTCCGCAGGAAATGGCCGAATTACGTTCAGCGACACGGCTCCAACCTTCTTTCCTTCCGCGCGCATGTTATCCACCGACTGCAGAACCGTATCATACGGGGAGTTGAGGATAAACAGTGCTACCTCCGCGTCGTCCATCTTGTATGTCTCGATTAATTCGTACTTCCGCCCCGAAATCTTTGCGTATTCCTCAAATATCTTTGGAAGGTGCTTGTAGGCGGCTTCCATAGCCATGCTCTGCTGCTTCTTATTGTTGATCAAATCCGGGTCATTCATATACGGGCCAATAGTCACGGGGTGATTGGGGTCAACTGCAGTGATTCCTGGCTTGAATTTGCGGATAAAATCCTGCACTGGCTCCCGGGTACTGAAATACTCTACACGACGCAATTGATGGCTGGTGAAAAATCCGTCGCTGGCCACCATCACGGGAAGCCGTACATCCTCCAGTTCGCCCCACTTCACCGCACAAATATTAAAGTCGTAGATGCGCTGCGGATCCTTAGCCATGAAGATCAGCCACCCGGTATTCAGCGCCATCATGATGTCGCTATGATCACATTTTATATCCAGAGGGCCGGAGACCGAACGCGTCACAATATTCAGCACCATAGGATACCGGCATCCCGACTGAACGGGAAGCTGTTCAATGGAGAACAACAGTCCGTTGGCAGCAGTCGCATTAAACACCCGGACGCCGGCTGCGGCTGCGCCAAAGCAGCTCCCCGCTGCCCCGTGCTCGCCATCCCCAGGAATCATTACAATATCATGCTCGCCTTCGGCCTTCATGCGGTCAACTTCCTCGGGAATCTGAGTAGAGGGAGTAATGGGATAATATCCCATGACGTGGAAGTTAATGTGTGAGGCTGCGATTGCCGCCATCTCGTTTCCGGTTTTAATATCAACCACCTGCTCTGCAGCCCCTTTTTTCTTTTTGGCCTTTTCCATAACGCCAGTAGCCATGATTTTATATCTCCTTTTATCAGTTTGTTTATTCTGTTTACCTCAAATTTTCCTGGCAGATCTTGTTCACAGGCCTATTCTGGTATTGTGCTGAGGATTTCTTCTGCTACCTCTGCTTCAATCTCAGCGGTCAGCGCATCACTGGGACATACCTCTACACATTTCAGACATCCCTTACAATGTTTATAGTCTATGCCCCGCATGACCATTCCCTGCTTGTCTTTGTGGTCTGTACCTTCTCCAAATACTGGAGCGTAATCTGGACACACGATATCGCACTGGCCGCAATGGATGCATTTTTCCTCATGCCACACAGGAACATAGCCGGCTCGCGAACCGCTCAGATCCTTAATAAAGGCGTTGCCGAAATC
>CAYVXD010000151.1:6487-9434 GCA_964454265.1 uncultured Candidatus Sumerlaeota bacterium
TTGCTCCTCCCATCGGCGCTGTGTCGTAGCCAATGGGCGACATGAAGGGGTGATATTCAATAAAATCGTATTTGTCATCCTTTGCGAGCACTTTCATTTGGAGTTCTTTGTAGCCCCTGTCGAAAGCCTTACAGTTTGGCTCGACAAACTGTGGATACTTTTTCTTAAACGTCTCCTTAATGTATTTTTTCACCTGTTCAGGATCCAGAAATCCTGTAGCCTTCGTAATCGCTCCCATCATAGGAGCATTCATTCTGACTTTCTCTTCTACAGTAATCTTTATAGCGTCAACGCAGTAGACCGTGATCCCTCCGGGAATCTTTAGGATATCGCGGATCTCATCGGGTGTTTTATTTGTATTGACAACGACAGTGCCTTCCGGTTCGAGCCCTTCAAGCACGGGAAGCATGTTGGCCAGAGAAATATGAAACACAGCTATCAAATGCGGTTGCGTAACGGGGCTGTTAATGCGAACACTTTCATCTTCTGTAAATCGAATATATCCTTTCAGAGGTGTTCCCTGTTTCTCTGAGCCATAGCTCGAGAAATTCAACCCATTCAGTCCCTGCCCAAGAATCCCTGCCTGGGCAAGAATCTTCCCCGCAACATTCGCCCCTAGCCCGCCAATACTCTCCATACGGATTTCATAGCAGTCGTACTCGTTGACTTTTGGCAAGATTTTCAATTTTGTCATTTTATAGTATCTCCTTTCAGAATTTGTGAAACCTGGCACAAAGCGCCCGGACAAAAATCCTTTTACCTCTTCTCTTTCATGCGACTTACACTATATGGCATTAAAGAGGATGGATTTCCCACATGCAAGGAAAATTTTGGGGAAGATCGGATTCTTGTGTCCACAAAATAGATTCTCAGGCTGCGAGTCAGGATGAGTCAGAAACCTAGCGCCGCGTGATCAATCTACCCAAAGAAAGCAAGGTCTGTCCGGGAAAGCCAGGCAGAAAATAGCCTTTGACAAATTGCTACTTTTTGGCAAGAAATATAAAGAAATCTTGGCACAACGGGGATGTCTTTTCCTGTTTTTTCGTAACCCATGACACGATTGGCATTGCACAAACCAGGGTTTGCAATTCCGGATCGGGTTCTCCGACTATCGGAGTACGCCATTACGAAGCAGATTCGCGCGCTTCGTCAGTCGCTCGGCGAACAGGTTGTACTTCTGGCTCATCACTATCAGCGGCCGGAGATTGTGGCACTTGCCGACTACCGGGGCGATTCGCTGGAGCTCAGCCGGATTGCTGCGCAGCAGCACAAAGCTAAATACATTGTCTTTTGCGGCGTCCGTTTCATGGCCGAAAGTGCAGCGATCTTGTGCCAACCCCGCCGGCTCGTGATGCACCCAGATTTTGCGGCTGGTTGTCCATTGGCCGATATGGCCAGTCTAGGCCAGGTTGAACAAGCCTGGGGAGAGCTGGCAGAGGTGTGCGATCCGTCGTCTGTAATGCCTGTCACGTACATTAATTCCACGGCAGACATCAAGGCTTTCTGTGGCCGACGTGGTGGTTGTATCTGCACATCCTCAAATGCAAAGGCGGTTCTGCGCTGGGCCTTGGAACATAGGGCGAAAGTATTCTTTTTTCCTGATCAGCATCTAGGGCGAAACACAGCAAATGCCCTTGGTATCCAGGCGAAACAGCAAATTCTCTGGGACCCCCGGCAGCCATTAGGTGGCAATACAAAAACCCAGATTGCCCGGGCAAAAGTGATCCTCTGGAAAGGGCATTGCCATGTCCACACTTTTTTTACGCCCGACCATGTTGAGCAGGCGCGTCGCCTCCATCCCGGTTGCCGGATTGTCGTTCATCCGGAATGCACGGAAGAGGTAGTCGAGTCTGCGGACGCAAATGGCTCAACGGGATTCATTGTGCGCTACGCTCATGACGCCCCGCCAGGCTCATGCATCGTGATTGGAACGGAAATTAACCTGATCGCACGTCTCGCCCGTGAGCATCCTGACAAGCGCATTTATGAGCTGGCACGCTCACTTTGTCCGAATATGTATAAGATTAATCTCTATAACCTTTACTGGACAATGTGCGAATTGGGCAAGGTTAACGTTATTACCGTCACGGATGATATCAAAAAGGATGCTCGCACAGCGCTAGCCAGAATGCTTGAGATTGCCTGACCTTAGGAATGCAGTGCGCCGCATTGTTCCGCTGCATGTCCGCCCCGGATGCACACACCCAACAGATTCTTCCTTGATTTTTCTACAATGATATAATAACCTCTGATTATGAGTTTTAAGCAACAGCACGCGATGGAGTGAGTGCTCAATTTCTGTTCCTCGTCCCCGAATTTATCTGCGCAAGAGCTGGCACGCAGACCCGGCCCGGACCAGGGCCATGAGAAGGCACCGGGTTCGGCGGATTACGTTACACCATTCAGGTGTTATTGTAAGTCCGCGAGCATCTCCGCGCCGGCGAATCAAAACGCTCCAACGGTGGTGTATGCAGAAAAAAGGGTGGCCGGATATCCCTTATCATTTCAAAATTGATTTTGCGGGACGAATCTATCGCGGGCGCGAAATTCGCTTTGCTGGTGATACCAATACGTCCTACAATCCAGCGGGGCATGCGCTCATATGCCTGATGGGAAATTACGAGCGCCAGGCTGTAAACCAGAAGCAACTCGAGGCAGTTGCTCATCTGTGTGCATGGCTTTGCCAACGCTACGGCATTGCACCCTCCCGCATTAAAGGCCACAAGGATTATGCAAAGACGCTTTGTCCTGGGAAAAAGTTCTATCGGTATATTCGCAACGGAACTATCTTGAATCAGGTCGCCGCATTGCTGAAGGGAAAGGCATCACGTGGCTAGTCATTCATATTTTTGATGTTTCATTGCGCCAGTTTTTAAAAGAAGGCAAGTTAGATGAGCAGTCGGGGAGTTTTCTATAACGCCGACTGTCCGCCGTAGGCGGAGAGCGA
>CAYVXD010000152.1:0-9422 GCA_964454265.1 uncultured Candidatus Sumerlaeota bacterium
AACGCTAATGTAGCTCTGGGCGTCTGCTCGGAGCTCCAAGAGACAGGATGATGTAGGCGAAGGAACGAAAGGGTGATTTCGATAGTTCAGCCCCAGGCTAAGGACGGAAGATTACTTTATTTTAGGCAGGCGCGTTAAAGTTGCCGCAATGCGTGGGCGAGCCGGCTGTGGTACTGTTGTAGGAGGGAAATTAATTTAAAAAACTTCTTTACAATTCCCATATGCTCCATTATGGAGTGTTGCAATATTGAAGGATTAAAGGAATGTACGACCGTGAAGTATGTGATTGCCGTTGACGGAGGAGGGACGAAGACGGTTGGTGTTCTGGCCGACGAAACGGGTGCAGAGCTGGCCAACGGTGAAGTAGGAGCCTCGAATGCTCACGCCATGCCCCTGAACGTCGTCAAGAAAAACCTCTCGTCTCTGATATCGCAATTGACTTCCGCTGCGGGAATCAAGCAGCATCAGGTTGCTGGTATATGTCTGGGATTGGCGGGGATTGATCGGCTGGCGGATAAGGTGCTAATTTCTAACATCGTTGCCGAGTTTCTTCCTTCAGCAAAGATACTAGCCATTAATGATTCGGTCATCGCCCTGATAGGCGGATGTTTGAAACCTTACGGGATTATCGTCATTGCCGGGACCGGGTCAATTGCTTATGGGATCAATAAGCAGGGGGACGACACGCGAGCGGGTGGTTGGGGCCATATTCTTGGCGACGAGGGAAGCGGATATGCTATTGGATTAATGGCTTTGCGGGCCATTTGCCGGGCATACGATGGACGTGGTGTTGAAACTAACCTGAAAGAGCTTATCCTGAAAGCGCTCAGGTTGAATGCGCCGGAAGATTTGATCGGATGGGTAAAGGAAATTGACGGCGATAAGGCCACCATTGGGGGGCTTGCACCTCTGGTGTTTCAAGCCTTTGAGCAGGGAGATAAGGTGGCCAAAGAGATTCTCGATGAGGAAAGTTACGAGCTGGCGCTCACTGCTGATGCGGTCAGACGCAAACTTTTTGACCCGGATGATCGTAGTTTTAACATTGTAGTCGGTGGAAGTAGTTTGCGTAAGAGTCAGTCGTATCTCGATCTCTTTCGGAGCCAGATTGGGAAACTCATGCCTGGTGTTAACGTTCTTCTGCCCAAGGAAGAGCCAGTTGTCGGCGCAAAAATGCACATTTTAAAAAACCTGCAGGACGAGCATATTGTGAGGCCTGGAAGATAGGCGTGATCAGCAATGCGGGGAAATGTACCGGGGAAGGGATAGGGTTTCTGGAAGAAAGTGTTGTGGTTTCGGGAGTTATACAGGGGAGATAGTTAGGGAATTCCCCCTTTTTGTATAGACTGGAGGAGAACGGTAATGAATCGAAGAACGATCAGAACGTGGACATACATGTTGCTTGGCACGGTAGCTATAGGGAGTCTGCTGCTCGCAGGCACATCTATGGCCACCGAGGTTTCAACGCCTGGATCCCAAGGGGCCAAAGGCCAGGAGGTTTTGAGCGCAGACGAGACCATTGCAGGCGACATGGTCTTGATTCCGGCAGGCTCATTCGAAATGGGCCTGCAAGACAACGGGCCATACGAAACAGAGAATAAGATTGTTGAGCTGCCTGATTTTTTCATAGACCGCTATGAAGTAACCAATGCGCAGTATAAGCAATTTGTTGACGCAACTGTGGGCCAGCCGCCTTCGCACTGGATCAACGGGCAGATTCCAAGTGGTCTTGAAAATCACCCGGTGGTGAATGTTTCATGGTTTGATGCTGAAGCATATGCCAAATGGGCAGGGAAGCGATTGCCAACATCTGAAGAATGGGAAAAGGCGGCGCGAGGTACAGATGCACGCAAGTATCCCTGGGGTGACGATTTTGAAGAAATGAATTGTAATTGGGATGGAACCGGCATCCGGTCAAGCACTCCTATCGGGACATTTTCTGCAGGCAGAAGCTTTTATGGGGTCCATGACATGGCAGGCAGTGTGTGGGAGTGGTGCCAGGATAGCTACAAAGGAGCTGGCAATCGCATAGTCCGTGGCGGAAGCTGGCAGACAACCGAGAAAGACTCTAAGGTTCTGGAAAGCTATTATTTCTCGTGGAACCCGGCGAAGGGAAAGGACAAGACGCTTGGCTTTCGCTGCGCACGATCTGAGTAGGGACAGATTATAATCTGTCCCTACAAAAGGCGTTGCCAGCAAATAGCGAGCTGATACACTGTCTATCTTTCCCAAAAATGTTCAAATGACATACACATTGCAGATGCTTTAGAATACTTTATCGTATCAAGGGAGGAGAAACCCATCAATGAACATGGACGAAGTAGCACGGCAAGTACATCACCTTGCCCTTGTGGATTGGCTAATTATCGGGGGCTTCATTGCACTCTCCATCAGCATTGGTATTTACTTTTCCAAACGTGCGCGAAAGAGCACGCGTGATTACTTCACCTCCGGTGGCGGTGTACCCTGGTGGCTCCTGGGCACATCTATGGTAGCAACAACCTTTGCAGCTGACACGCCGCTGGCGATCAGTGGGTGGGTTGCGACAGTCGGAATTTCTCAGAACTGGTTCTGGTGGTGCCAGGCCTCCATTACCATGGTCGGTGTGTTCTTCTTTGCCAGGCTATGGCGCCGTGCCGCGCTAATCACGGATATGGAATATGTTCATTTACGCTACTCAGGGAATTCAGCGAATTTTCTGCGCGGTTTCAAGGCAGTGTACTTTGCCCTGCCTTACGGCTGCATTGTTATGGGTTGGGTAAACCGTGCTATGGTTAAGATTATTGGTCTCGCCATTCCCAAGCTTCCTTCTTTCGGGCCGATTGATTCGGTTTTGCGCTGGATATTAATGAAGACCTCTGGAAGCGTAACTGCAATGCAGATGGAGGAATATAAGATTCTTTTTATTTTGTTCATCATCTGCATTGGCTATACGGCAATCTCCGGACTCTGGGGTGTTATGGTTACCGACTTTTTTCAGTTCATAATTGCCATGGGGGGAAGTATCGTGCTGGCTATTCTTGCGGTGAATCGTGTTGGAGGTCTGAGTGAGGTCTTTGAGAAGTTGAATACGATTTATACACCCGAGCGAGCCGATGCCATGGTGTCGCTCATACCGAAACCCGGAATTCCAGTTGCAGGCTTTATGCCATTTTACTATTTTCTCCTGTTTATAGGGATGTACTGGTGGTCTGTTGGCTTTACTGATGGTGGCAGTTATCTGGCACAACGAATGCTGGCTGCAAAGAACGAGCGGCACGCAGCACTCGGTTACCTCTGGTACGGGGTAGCACATTACTGTTTGCGCATGTGGCCATGGATCATTGTGGGAATCGTAGCAGCAGTGCTGTTTCCATGGAAACCGGGTATGGACGCCGAGCTGGGTTATATCAAGGTGATGCTGGCAGTGCTACCTGCGGGATTGCTTGGCGTACTCCTCGCCTCGTTTCTCGCTGCGTATATGTCCACGATTAGCACACAGGTGAATCTCGCAGCTTCCTACCTGGTAAATGATGTGTACCGGCCTTTTATTACCAAAGGGCGAAGCGAGCGCCATTACGTCTGGGTATCCACGGTGGCCACGGTGTTTGTCGCCTTTGTGGGTATCATTTTCACATTGTTTTCAGAGAGCATTTCCGAAATGTGGTTCTTCCTGGCGGCCTTGAATAGTGGAATTGGCGTGATCTACCTGCTGCGTTGGTACTGGTGGCGCATCAATGCGTGGACAGAGGTTTCCTGTATATCTGCGCTCATGTTCTTAGCTTTAGCGCTGAAAATTTTTAAGTTGGAATATGGCTTTGACATGCATCTACCCATAAATTTACTCGTATCTGTGCCGTTTTCGCTAACCGTGGCTATGATCGTGACGCTTCTTACCAAGCCGACAGATGAAGAGACGCTTAAGAAGTTTTATCGCAAGGTCAAGCCCGGCGGGCCCGGGTGGACAGAGATTGCAGAAAAGCTCCCTGATGTCAAGGCTGACTGTTTAATCAATAAGCGCAACGTAGGGCTCTGTATCGTAGCCATTATTTCTATTTACGCTGCGCTGATGGGTATTGGTGACCTGGTGATTGGTTCGCCGATACGAGGGATAGTTTTACTGGTTGTGACGCTCATCGGCGGAATCATCATTGCCAGAAGCTTTTCAACCAAGCGGTGGGTGGAAGAACCGATACCCGGTGCACCTGCACAGCAATAGACACGTGAGCATTGCATTCGTGGGCGCATCGTATGCGTAAGACCCATGTTTTCCAATCGCGATATAGTGTGCTTTTCCACCGCCGACTGGAATACTCCGCTTCCCACTAATAAACACCACTTGATGAAGCGCCTGGCGGAGGCAAACCGCATTCTTTATGTTGAGACGCTTGGTACGCGCTTTCCAACCGCCCATCCTGCGGACGTGCGACGCCTGATCCATCGCCTGGTTGGCGGCCTGAGGGGCGTAAGAAGGATCGCCACGCGAATCTGGGTGCTCTCACCACTCGTCATCCCTTGGTTCTCCAGTCAAGCGGTGATGAGGATAAGCCACGGGCTTTTTGCGGGCAAGCTACGCAGATGCATAAGAAAGCTAGGATTCGACAATCCAATTCTCTGGGTTTACAACCCCTATGCGATTTACTTCATCGAGCGGCTCCCCAGGTGCCTTTTAGTTTATCATTGTGTAGATGATCTGAGCATCGTCCCGGGAGCCCAGACAGTTGCGCTCCGAGAGGCGGAGAGGCTTCTGCTCGAAAAGGCCGACCTCGTGTTTGCTACCTCGCCAGCTCTCTTTGAGCATTGTAAAACAGGCAATCCATCTACGTACTACCAGCCGAATGTAGCGGACTACTCACATTTTCATCAGGCGGCGGAGGAGTCGTGCCCCGTTGCACCCCTGATGCTGCAATTTCCTAAACCTCGGATTGTTTTCGCCGGCAATCTCGCGCCGCACAAAGTTGATTTCGATCTGATTGGCTTTATCTGCCGCACACGTTCAGACTGGAGTGTGGTCTTGATAGGCCCCCAGTGGGAAGGAATGCCAGCTGAGACACTCCGCCTTTTCCGTACGCTTTCAAATCTCCATTTCGTAGGGTACATTCGCTATGAGAATCTGCCTTCCTACTTGAAGGCGGCTGATGTGCTTATTTTGCCGTATCTTGTAGACCGAGGAATGGAAACCGTTTTTCCCCTAAAATTTTTTGAATTTCTTGCAACGGGCAAGCCGGTTGTGTCAACTTCTCTCCCGGCGCTACAGGCCTTTGCAGAAATCATTCCTATGACCTCATCGCCTGAGGCATTTCTCCAAGCCATAGCTGAGAGTCTTGGCGGAGAGAGCAGCGAGACTGCGCGGGAGCGACGCATGGCGCTTGCTCGTGCGAACACCTGGAAGCAGCGGCTGGAAGAGATGTCGCGCTATATCGAGCCGAAGCTCGGGAACCGATCTGCATCGTGATGGCAGGCATCGCGGCGCAGCATACGAAACTACAAGAAGTGCGGGATATCAAAGCCCATGCGACGAAGCGTACTTCACATCTATAAGGACTACTATCCGCCGGTTTATGGGGGTATCGAGAAGACTGTGTCATTGCTAGCCAGGGGTGTGTGCGATGAATATGACGTCCGGGTCCTGGTCACCAATCGAAGACTGAAAACGGAGATTGAACACTCCAACGGCATTGAAGTGATAAAAGCAGGGAGCCTGGGACGTTTTGCCTCGGCGCCTCTTTCTCCACGTTTCCCCTTCATGTTGCGCCGCTACGATGCCGATATCCTGCATTTTCACTGTCCCAATCCTACAGGGGACGTCGCCTATTTTCTCGCGGCACCCAGAGGAAAGGTCGTGGTTACCTACCATAGCGACGTAGTGCGCCAGTGGTGGGCCATGCACTTCTATGGACCGATATTGAGAAGATTTCTGCAGCGGGCTGATGCGATCCTGCCAACTTCTCCGAATTACATTCGTAGCTCGCCGTATCTATCTGCAGTTGCAGAGAAATGCCACGTAGTGCCCCTTGGGATACCTATCGAGTTTTATGCAAAAACACCTGAGCGCGAGGCTGCAGCTCGAGAGATTCAGAACCGTTATCAAGGAGCGATTGTGATTTTTGTTGGCAAGTTGCGTTACTACAAAGGCCTGCATTTTTTGCTGGAAGCAATGAAAGAGATTGATGCGCATCTGCTTCTCATCGGAACAGGGCCGGAGCGGAAATTATTGGAAGGAATGTGCAAGCGATTCGGGATTGAAGCAAAGGTAGGGCTTCTGGGTGAACTTAGCGACGAAGAAGTCGTGCGACATCTGTACGCCGCAGATGTCTTTTGCCTTCCCTCGCATCTACGGAGCGAAGCGTATGGAATTTGTCAGATTGAAGCCATGGCCTGCGGGCTCCCTGTAGTCAGCACAAGCCTGGATACTGGCGTGCCCTTCGTGAATCAGCACGAGGTGACTGGCCTTGTAGTACCGCCATCATCGCCATGTCATCTTGGTGAGGCGATCCGGCTTTTACTTAAAGATGACGCATTACGCCATGAGATGGGGGAGCGAGCACGGCAGCGAGCAACAAAGGAGTTTGAAAGCGGACTTATGGTGCAACGAGTCAAGGCGATATACAAGAAGCTGCTGGGCAACTAGTACAGCGCCAACTTTGCGATGAAATATGTAGCGCCGGTGTCTCACCGGCTGTTGTGAAGGCGTCTCGCCTTCATATGAGGAGAGGGCAGGATGCCCTCCAGACAGTTCGCCGCGGCGAACGCTACCCATCAAAACAATGTTGACGGACTTAGTACAGCGCCAACTTTGTAATAAGGCATGTAGGGGCACGCCGCGGCGTGCCCCTACAAAATCTTTCGCCTTTTAATGCAGGAGGATGCCTTCCCGACTATGCGCCACTGGCGGGCACATATCCGTCAAAACAACCTTGGCCATGCACTAGTACACCATCACAGGAGATATGAGATTTAAAATGACTTCCCAATTGCTCCTATTTAAATATGCTTCTTTCAAGATTTTAGAAGCTGTAGGGGCTCATCCGCCGCGGCGGATGAGGCCCTACGTAGCTCTCCACAATCTCGTCAATTATCATGACACAGCGGTTTCTTCTCATTAATCCATGGATTTATGATTTTGCTGCATTTGACCTGTGGGCAAGGCCGCTAGGGCTGCTCTATATTGCCAGCCTGTTGCGAACTGCCTGGTACGAGGTTGATTGGATTGACTGTATTGATCGCTTTGATCGCGAGATCAGAGAAAAACAGGATAAGGCGGCGTCATTTGGATGCGGAAGATATTATAGCGAAGAGGTCGAAAAGCCGCCGGTCCTCCGCTGGATGAATCGGAGATACAAACGCTACGGGATGCCGGTTGATGTTTTTATCTCGCGCTTGCGCCAAATGGAACCGCCAACAGCGATATTTATCACATCTCGCATGACTTACTGGTACCCGGGTGTACAAGAAGCCATCCGCCATTGCCGCGCTTTGTTTGGCGGCGTGCCGATCATTTTAGGCGGTATTTACCCCACGCTGTGCCCGGATCACGCACACGCACACTGCGATGCGGACTTCATAATTACCGGGGAAGGCGAATGGCAGCTGCCCTCGCTGGTAAGCAAACTAAGCCGGCCGCCGAAATCATTGCCTGCGCTTGATGCTGAGAATCTCGACTGTCTACCATGGCCGGCGTTTGACCTGCTTGGCAGCCAGGCTGCTCTTCCCATCCAGACTTCGCGCGGGTGTCCTTTCAGCTGTACCTACTGCGCTTCGTCATTGCTCAGCCCACGCTTCCGCCGACGCGATCCTGAACGTGTGGGTGAGGAAATTCGCGTTCACGCACGGCAATACGGCACAACGGACTTTGCTTTTTATGACGACGCCCTGTTGCTGGATTCACCGCAGCATTTTGAACGCCTGCTTGATTATCTGATTCAGCACAATGTGTGCGCCAGATTTCATACTCCAAACGGATTGGCATGCCAGATGATTACCATATCGGTGGCCCGCAAGATGTTGCAGGTGGGCTTTAAAACCGTGCGTCTCAGTCTGGAGACGGCAAATCCAGAGCGCCTGGTTCTGCTCAACAGACGCCATTCAATTGAGGCATTTCGCAATGCAGTCCGTGTCTTGCGTGCGGCTGGGTTCCGGGGCAGCGATATCGGAGTGTATTTAATGATAGGCCTTGCGGGTCAAAGCGAAGAGGAGATTATGGAAGGGGTCCGCCTTGTCCTGGAGACGGGCGCTACGCCTAAGCTCGCCGAATACTCACCTATTCTTGGCACAGAGGAGTGGCAGCATGCGGTTGAGAGTGCCTCCATGGATATTACAGACGAACCGCTGCTTCACAATAATAGCGTTTACTACCGGTTGGCAATGTCTGATACGGCTGGGATGATTGAGCGACTGCGCTCTGTCATGCGGGGACAATGAAGGAAGAAAGCGTCGTTTGGTTGGCAAACGGTGTGCACCGCCGAGTCGAAAAAAGCCATAAGCAAGGACCGATCCGTTCGGCTCATATAAGGCCCTACTCTGAAAGCTGAATAGCTAAACAATGTTGTATACAGAAAAAAGAACGAGTGAGAACCTCTGGTTCTCACCCGTAGTGGAGATATACCAATAGCCGTACTTCTGCATAAATTCAAAAAGCTTCCAATTTCCTTCTCATCTTTAGCATACGTCGGCGTGCTTTTCTCTTCGCAGCTTCAATTTTTCGTTTCCGCTTAACGCTAGGTTTTTCGTAATGCTCACGGCGACGCAACTCCATTGGAATTCCAGATTTCTGACACTCCTTTTTGAATCGCCTTAGTACTTTATCTATGGGTTCATTCTCGTCTACAATAATAGCGCCCATTCAGTAATCACCCCATTTCCTGGTGGCATTAGGGGTAGATAGTCCTTCTGCTCACAATAAAGTGCAAAAAGCACAAAACATAAACAAAACACGAATAAAAATTATCCGTGTTAAGCGTTAAGAAAGTTGACTTATTATTACGTAAACCATCTATTTGTCAATTAAAAATTTTGGCTTGGTCAGAATTCTCAATGCGTCTTTCTGTGTGATTGCGTTGATATTTCAGGACATACCTTGATATATTTTAGTTAATAAAGGGAATTATTGTGAATGTCATGCCTTATGGCTCAGTCCGTTTCTTCTATAATGGCCATTTCGTCATAACATGCGGTCTTTTGCCACAGGCTCAGAGCCTTGCGATTACATAAGGTCATTTATGTGCAAAGATGCGTCGGATAGTCGGATAGAATGCCTTGGCGCCGACCAAACTCATTTAGCTTGGTACAACCCGCAGAATGGGCATTAATAAAAGCGGCTCTTTGTCAGATAGGTTAGCAAGAAAGCCTCTCATGCATTGAATAACTTCAGTGTTTTCATATCTTGGCAAGCGTACGGCAGTTGCTTGGATCTGTGCCTCATTACGTAATGTGCCTGCTGTGTATTC
>CAYVXD010000153.1:0-9370 GCA_964454265.1 uncultured Candidatus Sumerlaeota bacterium
CGAGCGCAAAATTAACAGGATTCCAGGTAAGGCCTCCAAAGGTTGCGTCGTAGCGTGCTGCGTGGGTTATATAGGGAGGACCCGCTGCACCCGCGGCACGCGTTCCCGTAATCATTGGTATGGCAATTTGATAGGTATCATCCTCGGTGTCACCAGCCTTGTTCTCGCTCAGGTCTCCCGGGTCCCAAAAAACCTCTACGTCGTCGTTAAAAGTTATGCTGTCGTCACCGGTTGCGCCTGCACCAGAGAAATCCGCATCATCTGAAGTAACAAGAACGTAAAGGTTGGTGTTGTCAAACAGAGCCTGAAATCCGACATCCTCAGAAGCCAGCGTGCCAGGCGCGGCGGTGCGGAGAAGGCGAAATTCTGCCTGGCGAGCCTCGGCATCATCCCATTCGCCTGCGGAAACGACGCCATCCATAGTCGGGGGCGAGTTTGTGAAATTGACGGTGTAGAAGCGCGTTGCTTCAGACTGCGCGAAGACATAAGCGGTCACCAGCAACACACCCAGTGCAACAAAAGCCCAAAATAGTTTCTTTTTCATGTCACTTTTTCCTTTCTAGACAACTTTTGTCTTTTAATATAATACTTTCTGCAAAAGTCTCTAGCGCTCACCTCCTTCTGTTAATTACTTTGCTCAAACAACGGAAATTAAAATACAACTGCTTAGCGAACTTTTGTCAAGGGGAAATTGATGATTTTTTAAACTTGTTCCAAGATCCGTCAACCTGGGTTTTGAGAAAATTTGTGCGTTAAATTCTGGTTGTGTTTTGTTGCCAATGGATTTTTGGGGCGTAGTTCGGCTACGCCTAAACGAGCATGGTGGTTATGAAAGCTATGATTGAGTGATATGTTTCTCCTCCTTCCTCCTTCCGCCGCATCCTCCGCCCTCTCACGCCTCACAATCCCGAAGGGTCCCGATGGAACGGGATTTCCGCCAAGCTCCAATCGGGATTTTCGCTTCGCTACAATCGCGCGAGTCGCTGCATCGCACTGAGTATCTGCTCTATCAGATGATCTCGCGCATCCAGCAGTCGCATCACCAGATAGCGTCCATGTTGCACAACATAACCTGCTACATCAATCACCTCTCGTCGCAGTCGCCAGAGTCTCATCCGACGTGATGCTCCTTCGAGTGTGAGCGTGCGCACCGCAACTGAAAGAGTGTAAGCTAGCCCTGCTATGGCATAAAATAGTGCGTTAACCTGTGCCTTAGCGCAGCGTGGATGATGGAGTCCCATATCCTTTAGGAGGTCTTTCCACTGGTTTTCCATACCTTGCTTTTTACTGTAGAGAAACCAGATCGCTTCTTCAAAACCGATGTCGTAGCGCTCCATAACTCGTCTCACTCTGCGATCTTCCTCACAAAGATTCGTCACCACCGCCGCGTAGTTCCATATCATCTCGCCTTCATTCTTCCAACGGCGACATATCATCTGGCGTTTTCTCTTCCATCCAGCACAGCTTAGCCAGGCCGTTGCTGCTCCTGATTCGCTCCATCCTCGCGACTCTTCCCTTCCCGTGTCACGCCACACCGCTTCAGGCAATTCGCTCATCACTCTCTGCGCTTCTCGCAAACCTTGTGCACCTACTATGTAACTCGGCTTTGAGTTCAATCTCTCCAGCATATCAAGCGTTGTACCATCACCATAAAGAGAATCAAGTAACACTGAAACATGCTTTCCTAACTTGCTCGCACTCACCAACTCCTCCACCGTCTCCGCCGATGGCGCTTGATCAAGACCCAATACCCTCAGCAACGGCCTATCTCCTCGCATTGGTTCCGTCGCGCAGAATCCACGACCGCCACTGAGGAGACCATGAACCAGACTCGCAACCACACCGCTGGTCTCATAACCTTGCCTTGGGTCTTTGCGACGCGGCAGCTCACGTCGCGCTTCAGACCACAGACGAAGATGACGCGCAACAGCTTGCGCCAATGCCAATCCACCTTTTGACGTCGCCCTTCGCTCTTTTTCTCCAGCTACTTCAATCTTGACAACTCTCGCCCTCATTCGCTTTACTTTATTCACCATTGACTGGGCTCCTTTAAAAAATTTTGTGGCGCCACATATGTGGCTAACCAAAAACCAGTCAATGGTTTTTATTTTCTCCCCGCAACACCTTTCTTGCAGGTTGACGGATTAAGGTTTACGCATGAGACTTCAGAACGACAGGATGCGGGTAAGCGCAAAATATAATAACCCGGGTGCAGGTCGGAATGGCATAGTAAAAGCCTAGTGGGGGGTATTGCACTACGCTCCTGTAAAAAAATAAGCTATGAACAGTTACGCCTGAGGCGCACAAGTCATGAACTGCCACTACTCGATTTGCGCCTTGTCGGTGCGGTGATGGCTATTTTTTCGCCCGCACTTCAATAGCTTTGTAGAGATTTGCCATTTCAATAGCTGAGAGGGCCGCATAAAAACCTTTGTTCCCTGCCTTGGTGCCAGCACGCTCAATGGCCTGCTCAATAGTATCGGTAGTAAGCACACCAAGGATGACAGGGACACCGGTCTGCAGCGAGATGGCCGCGATACCCTTGGTGACTTCTGTAGCAATGTAGTGATAGTGGTCCGTATCGCCCTTAATCACGGCACCCAGAGCGATAATGGTATCGTAATCGTTGGTTTTCGCGAGCTTGGAGGCGAGATAGGGAATTTCGAACGAACCTGGAACCCAGACGATTGTCACATCATCTTCGCTGATTTCATGGCGACGTAGGCAATCGAGAGCCCCATCAAGAAGTTTGGCAGTAATGAATTCATTAAACCGGCTGGCGAGAAGAGCGATTTTTAGTCCTTTGGCCGTGAGCTTCCCTTCAATCGTCTTTACCATTTGTCTCCTCCTTGAGATCGTCTTTAAAAATATGACCCAATTTTTCCTTTTTAATGCGTAGATAGTCTTTATTGTACTTATGCTCGGGGATCACGAGCGGCACACGACCCACAACCTGAAGATCATAGCCTGCGAGGCCGATCAATTTCTTTGGATTGTTGGTCATGAGGCGTATTTTGTGCAGTCCGAGGTCAGCAAGAATCTGTGCCCCAATGCCGTACTCGCGCAAATCAGCTTGAAATCCAAGGGCTTCATTGGCTTCTACAGTGTCTTTGCCCTGATCCTGTAGCTCATAGGCAAGGAGTTTATTTTTTAAGCCAATTCCGCGGCCTTCCTGTTGAAGGTAGACGATCACGCCATGGCCTTCTGCGGCAATTATCTCCATTGCTTTGTCCAATTGTGGCCCGCAATCACAACGGAGCGAACCGAGCGTGTCGCCGGTAAAACATTGCGAATGGACACGCACCAGCACACTCTCGCTTTCTGCAATGTTGCCCATGGCCAGCACAATATGGGTCTCTCTACTTATGCTATCCTCGTAGAGATGAAGGTCCCAGAGGCCATGCTTGTTCGGGAGCTTAGTTGAGGCGACCCGGTGCACCAGTTTTTCTTCCCGCATGCGATAGGCGATGAGGTCTTTGATGGTAACGATTTTCAAGCTAAATTTTGCGGCCATGTTTTCCAGGTCAGGCAAGCGCGCCATCGTGCCGTCGTCATTTAGGATTTCGCAGAGAACTCCTGCCGGGTAGAGACCTGCGAGACGTGCCAGATCCACAACCCCTTCAGTATGGCCTGCTCGTTGAAGCACACCACCCTCTCTAGCCTCCAGGGGGAAGACGTGGCCAGGCCGCGCGAGGTCTGAAGGCTTGCTTGCCGGGTCAATAAACACGCGAACGGTTTCTGCGCGATCTGCAGCGGAAATGCCGGTGGTGGTATGGTCACTGGCATCAATCGAGACTGCGAAATTTGTGCCCATCTTGGCCGTGTTATAATGAACCATGGGAGCCAGCTCGAGCTCGCGCAGACGCTGGGGCGTGGCCGGGAGACACACCAGCCCGCGCCCGTGCGTCACCATGAAGTTAATCGCCTTAGCATCAGCGAACGACGCCGCAATCACCAGGTCACCCTCGTTCTCGCGATTCTCGTCGTCCACCATGATCAGCATTTTGCCGGTTTTGAATTCTTTAATGCCATCTTCAAGTGATTCGATCATACGATGCAAGTACTCCTCCTTATCTTCGGTACTTCTGGCGCACAGCAAAAGTCGGGGCTTTAAATTTAACGCCCCTACAGGCGTCCTAGTCAAATCCTGTCCGTTCAAGGAGCTGCCGTGTCACCTCCATACCTTTTTGTAGGGGCAGTTCGCGAACTGCCCCTACATTCCTTCCATTCGTCCACGCATACAGGTATTTGGCCACAATGTCGCATTCGAGATTGACCGGATCCCCAGGCCTTTTCCACTGCATCGTCGTGGTCTTCCACGTATGTGGGATGATGCAGACGCTAAACGTATCCTCATGCAGCTTGATGATAGTCAGGCTGATCCCATCTATGCAGATCGAGCCTTTGGAAATGATAAAATGCCGCAGCATGGGAGTAAAAGCGATGGTTACAATGCGGGTCTCGCCCTGCAGCTTGATGGATTTAACACAGCCAACTGCATCAACGTGGCCGCTGACGATATGCCCGCCGAACCGGCTGCCAATGCTCAGAGGCCGTTCGAGATTTACCCTGTCACCACGCCGCTTGCGGCCTAAGGTCGTTCTGTCCAAAGTTTCTTGGGACGCGAACACCTGGCACACAGGACCTCTCGTCTCTTCGATGGTCAGGCATGCACCGTCAATCGCCAGACTGTCACCCACTGCAATTGATGGTATCACGCTATCGCATCGAATGGCTAGCCGCGTACCTGCATGGCCCAGCCTGGCCTTGTGGGCCATTCCGAGTGTGAAAGATTCAATTGTTCCAATAGCTTCAATAATTCCAGTGAACATACGTCGCCTCACAATATCCTGCCGATTGTACAGACAGATCATAATCTGTCCCAACAGCATCTGACCAGGGTGGAGAAAAATCCCCAAGAGCATACACTCTTGGGGATCGTATTTAACAGGATTAAGACTTCACATCTTTTTCCCATCCTGACTGTTACAGTCGGCTTCGGAATTGCACCGAATCAACCCCTGGTGAGGAGCTCGCGGGCTTTACCGCCGGTACGGAATTCCACCTGTCCCCAAAAGTGTGTTGTCTTTTAGAGCGTTGGTTACCCGGCTAGATTTTTTCTCCTTTCAAGCGGTCAAGATTCAACTCGGCAGTTTTGGCAAAGCTAAATAGATCCATCAACATTTTAATCTGCTGCGAGAGCATCTCTGCCTGGGATCTCTGCGACCATTTAGTCGGCTCGTCCGTTCCAGAATCCTGAACAGAAGAGGTCTTTGCCATCTTCAGTTTAAGCTGTTCACGGTCTGCAATAATCTTTTCGTAAATTTCCATGGCTTCGGTATTCTTATAGCGGAGTTCCAGCAGACGTGCCTTGCAGAGCAAGGCCTGATATTCAATATAAGTTTCTTTTCCTAACTCGATTGCCCGGTCGTAGGCCTTTTCAGCCTGGCGCAGGATGCTCTGGTCTTGTTCATTGTAAAAGAACCTGTCTTCAAACGAGTATCCCAGGGCGACGTAGCCCTTGGCGCGATCCTCATTAGTTTGTGCTGTATCAATGTAGTGCTGGAAGGAACTGATGGCGCGATCGAAATCATTCATAAAGTAGTAGGCATTTCCCTGAAGGTACCGAGCCTGTCGAGCAGATTTGGATTTGGGGAATTCGTCTACGAGCTGCTCGGCGTAGCCAATTGCCTGCTTCAGTGCAGCTTCGCGTTTTGTTTGGTCAGTTTCCATCAGGCCACTTTCGAAGATATTTATAGCCCACGTGAACAGCTGGTTGGATTCCCGCAGAACCATATCCTGACGATAGTTGTATATCCTTACAGAGATGATTACGACCACTAAGGCTGCCAGTATAATAAGACACAACCGGCTGTTCTCACGGATGAAGCTATACAGTTTCATCCCGAATGTCCGGACTTCGTCTTCCTTCAGTTGCCTTCTGGTGATTTTCCCTT
The DNA here is from genome assembly GCA_964454265.1 of uncultured Candidatus Sumerlaeota bacterium. GTDB lineage: Bacteria > Sumerlaeota > Sumerlaeia > MWCT01 > JAUWMI01 > JAUWMI01. Next base: position 5,958 of record CAYVXD010000153.1, read on the forward strand.
TTGCCATTCGAATTCTTTTCCATTGCAGGGGCGCTAAATTTAACGCCCCACTTTTCTGAATGCGTGCATTAATGTTTATCAGAGTCTTTGCATATCAATCAAGTCTTTTTTCGTGATATTATAGGCGGCAAAATATTGAAAACTCAAGGTCTTAACCTCCGTAGCGTAGTTCTCGTCAAGTAAGGGGTGTCGCTTTTCGCATAATGCTATAAATTATTAATTGTGGTCGGGACGTTCAATTGAACGCCCCTACACGGTGACGTGCGGATTAGAACAAACCCGCTTGATCCCTGCAGAGGAAGAAAAGGCTTGCATTCGGGGAAGGGCATTGCATAATATTGTTTGTGAAGGTCGCAGAATGATGCGGTACAGAGCCACATATCGAGAGATTGCATGTGCAGTATTCGGACTGGCGGTATTTCTCTGTCTTTCGGGAGGCGCTCTTTTTGCCCAGAATGAAGTCGGGGAAAATGCAGTTAAGATCAGTGTGCATTCCACGCAGAACGCCAATCCTAAGATTGCTGTTACAGCAGATGGGCGAACTTATGTGGTATGGGAGGGTCTGTACGAGCGGCACTCACGCATCTTCTTCCGTGAAAACCGCGATGGCGAGTGGCAAGAGGAGCTCATGCTCGATCCGGTTGCGGGTGTTGATGATATTGATCCGGCTATTGCCCTGGACATCAAAGGGAATCCCCACATTGTATGGGTAAGGAAACAGCCGGTGGGGACAGATGGCGAGCGCACAACTGTGATGTATGCCTACCGCATTGGACAGGAGTGGATTGTTCAAGGGGGGATTAATCCTAATAGCGATCGCAACAGTGAATTTCCAGTGATTGCGATTGCGCCGGATACGCGGGTGTTGATTGCCTGGCAGGAGGGCCGGGGCACGGATTACGACATTCTGTGTGCCACGCAGAACCGTGGGGGTGATTTCGCAATCAGCGTGGTAGCCGGTATACGGGCTGACCACTACAATCTCTATCCTGAAATCTTTATTTTTGAGATACCATGCCTGGTCTGGTATGAAGCCGTAAATACGGACTTTGTATTGCGCAAAGCCAGCTTTCACATTGGCAACTTCAGTTGGGTGTCTGAGTCGATTGCGGATTTCGACCGCATGGCGGCGAATCGGTTACCCTATATTCTAGCGGATGATGGCGGGAAGTTTTTCGGGCTCTGGTATGATGCAGAGCGGTCCGGCGAGCGGATTTTTCTGGGAGTCCAGGATCCCGAGACCCTGGGTGAAGGACAAATTGCAGATGATAATCCTGTACGCCCAAATCGGTTGCCGAGCGGGACCATTTCTGAGGACGGAACAATCTACATCTGCTGGTGTGGTGATACGCTTTCCGGTAACCAGGTCTTTGTTCTTCAGGGCAATGGCGAAGAGTTCTCGCCCAGTATTATGGCCTCCAATGGTGCACCTCTCTTTTATTCCCATCCTCAGGTAGCTGTCCAGGGGACCAGCACGGCGTACGTGATCTGGAGCTCCAATGCCCTTGACGGTGGCGACGGCGGTATTTACTTTAACACCGTCGAGTTCTAGCGCGGATTTCCCAAATGGATTGAACTGAGCTCAACCGCACACTTAGAGCACATATTCAATAGCGTGTTGCAAGTGAGAATGATGGGCATACGCGCAACCATCCTATGGCGGACGACCAAAGTCTTTTTTTCGTGAAATTTCATCCGTATGCCGCGCATTAGATTGTAGGGGCGTTCAATTGAACGCCCCAACTGTTTTTGTTCCTGCCATGAGATTTCTGTTGAGTATTTCTTCTCTTCCAATACGGTATGTGTTTGACATGTTAAACACCGAGATCGGTTAGGAGGCCAGGGACAATGAAGCGACATGATGGCCGGATTTTTCTTATCTGCATCTTTCAGGCGATTATACTAGCGGCATTGGCAGCGCTTATGGGTTCGGCTTCTGCCCAGGATACGACTGCCGCAAAATCTAAAACCCGGGATAAATCGCAGACCGCCCCTCAGGATATTCGCATCGCGGGGGGTAGGGGCATATTGCAATACGCCCCTACAACCGTTAATCCAGTGGAAATCCACGACGAAGGTATCGTGCTGACCGGATTGGATGTTCTGGAGCGAGAAGGGTTTAAACGGCTCAAAGGTCGCAGAGTCGGCCTGATCGTAAACCAAACGTCTATAAACCGGGAAGGGCGTCACCATCTCGATCTGGTGCTTGAACATCCTGAAGTCAAGGTGGTGGCCTTGTTCTCGCCTGAGCATGGCTTTCGTGGCATAGCTGATGAGAGAGTGGCATCGGGTAGGGAAGAATCAACCAGCCTACCGCTTTACAGCCTCTATGGCGAGACACGGCGGCCGACTGACGAAATGCTTGTCGGGATAGACACGTTGGTTTTCGACCTTCAATCCAATAGTGCTCGGTTCAGTACGACGATCTCCACCATGGGCATGTGCATGGAAGAAGCCAGCAAACGGGGCATCAAGTACGTGGTGCTGGATCGTCCGAATCCGATTGGCGGATTGTGGTTTGACGGCCCGATTCAGGATGAGGATCTCGTTGGCAAGTTTATCAGTTTCAAGCCGATGCCGATCTTTCCCGGTATGACTGTTGGAGAGCTAGCGCTTCTGTTTAAAACGCATTATGGAATCGGCGCCGACCTGGAGGTCGTGAAGATGAAAGGCTGGAAACGCGGAATGTTCGCCGACGAGACGGGGCTGCCGTGGGTCAATCCCTCACCCAATATGCGCTCGGTCAATGAGCAGATTCTTTATACAATGGTTGCGCTCACCGAATACAACAGAGACGTCTCGGTGGGGCGAGGGACCGATCGTCCGTTCGAGTATATCGGGGCGCCGTGGATCAATGGCGAAAAACTAGCCAAAGAATTGTGTCGGCGCCATCTTCCAGGGTTGTGGTTTTCCCCGATGGTTTTTGTTCCATCTTCTACAGACATTACCGGAAGGAAAAATTACCCTTATCCCCACACAGGGAAGGCGTGTCATGGGGTGCGGATTGTTGTCACTAACCGCATGGCGGTTAAGCCTGTCGAAGCCGGGATCCACCTGCTCCATGCCTTGCTGAAAGTGCATCCTGATCGCTATACAGTTGACGGATTAAGAGGTCTAGTAGGGGCAGGCTGGGTACTTGAGGCGCTCAAAAAAGGAGACACCCCAGAGCAGATCATTACCCGGTGGCGCCAGTCGGAAGAATTTCAGGCATTTGCGCAGGCTCGCGCAACCGTGCTCCTTTATTAACAAGCATTGAATTGGCTTGGTATCCCTCCTTTTGTAGGGGAGATTCCGGGCCAGACCACAACAAAATTCGTTGACAGAGCATGCGTAGGGGTTTTAGATCATTTGGCTAATGGGACTAGTGTCTTGACCGCCGAGAAATGACAGGCTATAGAAGTTCTATCTTCCTG
>CAYVXD010000154.1:0-7530 GCA_964454265.1 uncultured Candidatus Sumerlaeota bacterium
AAAAAAGCCTCAACATCGCAGGCCGACGAAAAAAAATTCTGTGTCCAAACTCCAGCCCTCTCCCCTGAGGGGAGAGGAGTAAGGTGAGGGGGATTTCCTTCGCCGTGAAATGCTAACTCATTTGAAAAAGAGCCATATAAAGAAAGAAAACCAAAACAGTGCTGAGAAGCCCTCTCCCTGCGTACACAAAAGGCTCCAGCAATTTCATCCGCCGAAGCCTGGCGAAGGCGGACGAAATTGCTCGAAACCAAAGGTTTAGGAGGGGAGCGCGAGGGGTTCCGCCGCGGCGGACCCCTCGCAATACCAAATGCATAATCTGGATTAAAATTATGCAAGTTTGTTCACTCCGACATTGTCCATAAAGGCAAGCCTGTCTGTTCGTCAAAGCCTCTTTCAAACGTCGGTCCTTCAAACGCTTGCAGGATGAATTCACACGCAAAAACTATGCTCCCTGGCGCCAGATGCCCACCAAAGGCTTTTCCTGTCTCGTCCGCCAGGGTGATGTGCGCATGCACCATCGGTTTTCTATCCTTGACCGATACATTGCCAACGAGCTTCGTGATTTCGAGCGGCCGATCAAGCTCTAAGAATTGGTACTCGCGCGTCTGCTGGTTGTAGAATCCAAGACGAGCTCGCGAAACCGCTCCCAGCGCCTCCACACGTCCAAGCTGAACGTTTTCCCTTCTGCAAACCTCAGTGAGTTCCTCCAGCAAATCAGCACCATGCGTGAGCTTACCCATGAACATCTTCGCCGGTGTTACCTTTTTCATCACCGCCATATGATCCTCTCTCCTTGCCGAATAGTATTTATTAAGAGGCAACCTCCGTGCCTCTATGCCTCCATGGCTTTCTTTAATTAAGCAAAAACACCAAGATTGTCTTTTCAAGAAGATTTACTGGCAAGTCTTTGCTCCAGTTCTTTAAATATCTTATCCACCTGCTTTCTGCCGAGATAGGATGAATCTAGGCTTATCTTATGGCCGTCAGATGTCGCTATAAAGCCCGACCTCCAAAACGATCCTCTTTTCTTACTCTTGGACAAGTCGACCGACGCTAATGGGACTGAGACTTTTCTCCATCCCCCGGAATAGTGCTCCGGACCTTGAAGTTCATCTGATGTCAGAACTATATCATGAACGTGAGATATCATCATAAGAAAGATCCCATAAATGAGTCCGAATGATGTCCATAAACCCATGTACTTAAGAAACCAGGAAAAATCTTTGTGGGTAATAAAAAGCCAATAACTGATTGCACCACCAATCAAACCACCCACTACGGACAGCACTAACAGCACTAAAGACATCAATCTCCTGCCTTTAAATACCATGACAGCACCTCCATATCCAGCCTCTCTTTCCCTGAGGAACGCTGAGAAAAACATCCAGGCAAACTCCGAAAATAATCCTCTTCTTACGCTTGTTGATGACCTAATTTCTGCTCCAATTGTTTAAATAATTCATGCACCTATCTCCTGCTGAAATGGAACGAACTTAGGATTATTTTGTGGCCTTCAATTGTCCGTACGAATGAGTTACTCCAAAATGATCCTTTCTTGCTTCTGGGCAAGTTGGCCGACCTTAATGGCACTGAGATTCTTCTTATTCTGAGGAAGCCGAGCTCCGGCCCTTCCAGTTCGTCTGCCGTCAAAATGATATCATAGCGATGACCCGTTAGCACGAATGCCCATAACACTGCAGCGAGCGTAAATCCAACTATCGGCCCAAGCAAAGAAGAATCATTTTTATTCGGAATAAGAAGCCAATAAGCAGTTGCAGCGGCGATCCAACTACACCCCATGAACATCACAAAACAGCGTAATCTGCTCGCTTGGAATACCATAACATCACCACTATTTGCATTACTGAATTTCATCAATAAAATTAACTGTTTTGCTTAACTTTGAGACTTCAGCAGATCAATCATACACAAGCATCAGTTATCATGATCTAGTCCTTCGCTGAGCGCTTTATCATTATGACTTGTTCGGCGAAGATTCGCTCAAACTTCTCCCTCTCTTGCGGGATGCAGCCGCTGTGAATCACGTACGTTGCGGTATCGCCCTCTTCTTTGAAAAACATAGTCCACTTCTCAATCTTTCGAAATTCGGCGAAATTCGGGGACAGCAACCTCAATTCCTCGCAAATTAGTTCTGTCCCCGATTTCCTCGCTTCCACCCCGGGTTCAACACTTGGCTGTATATGATCTGCGTTGCAAGTGAATGCCTGCGGGATGCACTCGATGCGAAAGTACTCTTATAACGCAACTGCGGCAATTCATGTTAATTCGGGCAATTGTGCGATTATAAGGTTATTATAATGCCCATCTAAGAGTCAACCCGGATTCTTATATTCTTTACTGATTGCGTCACTCTATCGGCCTTGTCCATACTCCGTGATCTGATTTGATTAAAAAACAACCACGGAGCCGCAGAGACACGGAGATATATAAGGTAGGGGCACGCAGCGGCGTGCCCCTACAAAATCAGCGTGTATCTGCGTGCATCAGCGGTTGCGACATTAACATATATAAACCACAGATGAACACAGATAAACACAGATTAACTTTGGCACTACCCTTCGTGGCTCTTCGTGATCTTCGTGGTTTAACGCAATTAATCTACGTGCTTCAACAAGTGCAATAAGAACTAAGATTGAAACCGCAGATGAACGCAGATGGACACAGATAAACACTTAAGAAAATACCGAACACGAATTTACACGAATGTAAACGAATCTGATGTTTTTATTCGCGTCTATTTGTGTTTATTTGTAGCCGGTTGGAGGAAGGTAGGGAATCTCGTAGCCGCTTTAGAAGGAAGCCTTTAAGCTTTGGAGCGCTCTGTTTGCCGAACCCTGAACTCGCGACATCACTTTTCACCAAGAGCTTCTAAGTCAGCAAAGTCTCTCTTTCTTCCCAGGGCACGTTTGTTCGCAATGAACTGTTCACGCCCAATGTAGTAAACTGGCATATCTCCGTATTTACCTTCAGCCCTGCCTGAAAACGCCTCTTCCCATGAGACACCAGTCAGAGATGTTATGATATCTACACGAACCGGAGGAACGCCGAGTTGGACAACCTTGTCCGCGCTCTGAAAATCCTCTAAGGTCAGGCCAACAGATTTAAAGCCAAATTCGTCGAGCGCCTGCAAAATGCGCCGGGCGTTTTCAGAATCCGGTCTGATAAAAATGTCAAGATCACCAGTAAAACGCGGCACCCCGTGAAAGGCGAGCGCATAGGCCCCTACAATCATATATTCAACTTTATGTACGTTGAACAACCCGAGCAGATCTCTGAAGTCTGGCTGAACTTCCATAATACTGCCTTCGCAAATAGTCTACAGTGGCTACTCGTTCGTCGGGACTCTTGCCCATCCAATAGGCCAGGTCATGATTCTTGGAACGAGAATCTCGCAAGCTGTGTTTTGTCACAATTTTTTGTATCATGTCTTTAGCTTCCCACACCTTACCCATAATTTAAGAAATGAGCTTGCTGTCTCCAATCTTCCAATTTTTCGTCCTAACGCTATTATCATGCCCTCCAAAAAGTCAACCCGAATTCTTATATTCTTCAACAATTATGTCGCTCTATCGGCCTTGCGCATGCTCCGTGATAATAAAGAAGAAAAGCCACAGGGGCGCAGAGACACGGAGATATAAATCATAACTCTAAGAATCAACGTCTATCTGCGTGTATCAGCGGTTGCTACATGAATCTATATTTAAACCACAGATTAACACAGATGAACACAGATTAACTTTGGCACTATCATTCGTGGTCCTTCGTGCTCTTCGTGATCTTCGTGGTTTAGCATAATTAATCTTCTTGCATCAGCGGTTGCTACATGAATTTATATTGAAACCGCAGATTAACGCAAATGAACACAGACTAAGAGTACCTAACAAAAAAAACTATCAAACCACCACGCCACGACGTGAATGCGCCGTAGGCGCACATTTTCATGGTCTCTCTAAAACTTCTGCACATACTCCGTGCCTCGGTAAGCCTATGGCCCTGCCATGTGGAATGAGCATGTTGCATGTAATAGTATTAGAAGTGGGACTTGTGGCGGGAGATTGGGGAACAGTAATCTCGGTCCATTGGAAATTAACCTGCTATCCCCGATTGATTTTACTTGCTGGGCAAAAAGAGACTCGAACTTCAGCGTAAGGGCAACAGTGCGTCCTGCGCCTCTCGGGGGAGATTTACCAGGATAAAATAAGAATCCGGATAAAGATAATCTTCCCCTGATTCATCGACGATTCGAATGTATCCCTCTTTTGCAGCATCGTCATCAGGGAGCGCCTGATAAAGCTTGCGCTTCTCGAGATCCTCGCAATCGTCGTTCTTGATGCACAGCGCGAATCGATATTTTGTTTTTTGATTCGTCATGATATTCAATCCAAAAACCGCCTGATCTTTATTTTCTTTCGGCCAATGCCATGTGCTTCATACCAATGCAATTCAGCCCGACGAATATTCCCACTCCCAAGACGAACCCGGGCAATGCCCTTAAGTTTCCGCCAGCGACCCGGACCGAATTGGCGACGCAACCGCATGATGTCTCGGATTCTACCGCCAACGGCCATCACTTCGACATTTTCAATATCACCTATAATGTCAAAATGCATAATAAATCCTACCCTTCTATCAGTCCGATGTCAACACCGCCTTAGAGAAAAATCACGAAAACCTTAGGGCCAGCAACATCATTCTATCTATTGCCAGCATGCGACGTAGTATGTCCTGCAAAGCGCTCGCGTAAACCTCGCAGACTGGTGGCCTCATAGCATGCCTGGAGCGATAGGAACGTCTTTAGATTGGTATGCCTCCTCCAAGAGTCAAGCGCAATTCCAGTATTTTTCACCAATTGGATCACTCTATCGCCCTTGCCCATGTTCCGTGGTAAAAAACAGCCACGGAGGCGCAGAGACACGGAGATATAAATCATAAGTCCAAAAATCCGCGGTTGCTACAAGAACTCATATATAAACCACAGATGAACACAGATAAACACAGATTAACTTTGGCACTATCATTCGTGGTCCTTCGTGATCTTCGTGATCTTCGTGGTTTAACGTAATTAATGTACTTGCTTCAGCGGGTGCAATAAGAACTAAGATTTAAACCGCAGATGAACACAGATAAATACTTAAGAAAAGACCGAACACGAATTTACACGAATCTGATGTTTCTATTCGTGTCTATTTGTGTTTATTTGTATCCATTCGTGGTTAATCGGTTCCTAGTTTCTTTTCTAAATCCGCGGTTGCTACAAGAACTCATATATAAACCACAGATGAACACAGATAAACACAGACTAACTTTGACACTGTCCTTCGTGATCTTCGTGGTTTAGCATAATTAATCTTCTTGCATCAGCGGTTACAACAATAACTCATATTCAAACCACAGATAAACGCAGATGAACACAGATTAGAACTTTTGTACCTACTCCGTGGTGATGGAAAGAAGAACAGCCACCGAGGCGCATAGATCGCTGCACACCCTACTGGCTTTTTCCCCTTGCCTTTCCTCCGCCTTCTTTGCATAAACGGGGTTGTATGCGTTTATGCGCCTCAGGCGCACTTATGCGGCTCCGGTGCACTTGTGCATCTCGGTGCGCGTTATCCAAGCAGGAACAACTCGTACTACTGATTCAGGAATGTGCATAAATCGTGGCGAGCCTTGCACAGCACAAGACGTTTGTACTCCTTCTGGGAATCATCATTCTCGGCCTTGGTCTTCGCGTGGTCGGCATCGGATACGGATTCCCAAATCCCGGCTACCTTGCGTCCGACGAAATTGACAACGTATCGAAAGCTCTCAAATTTTCCACCGGCGATCTCAAGCCCCGACACCTGAACAAGCCGACGCTCTACAACATCCTCCTATTCGTCCAATATGCGACTGCGTTTATCGTCCTCAATCTCCTTGGGATTGCTCCTACCGTCTCTGCATTTGAACGCCTCTTTTTCGTGAATCCCTCGCTTTTCTATCTGCTGGCACGTCTTACGTCCGCGCTTGCCGGTGCGCTGCAAATCATCGTGGTCTATTGGATCGGCAAACGCGTGGCAGACCAGCGCACTGGTCTGCTTGCCGCTGCATTCATGGCAGTTGCGGTGTTGTCAATTCAATACGCGCATTACGCCAAGACGGATATTCTGGCCGCGCTCTTTGTCAGCCTGGCACTGCTTGGAGCGTTGCGCATTCTCAAAACACCCACACCGTTTGCCTACCTCTGGTGCGGCCTGGCCATTGGCTTTGCTGTCTCAACGAAATACAATGCTGCTCCGGCTCTACTCTTTCTTCTGGTTGCACACTTCTTCGTGCGAAAACAATCAAACCATGCGCACAGGAACTTTACTTTTCAACCTGCGGACGCTTGCCTCCTCCTCGGCGTGGGCGCTATGCTTTTCGGATTCCTGCTCGGCACACCCTACGCGCTTCTGCATCCGCTAGATTTTCTGCACGAACTCCGCCAGGTAATGATCCTAAAAGAGATTACCGGCCAGAAGATCATCCTCGGCTACGAGCAAAAAGCGGGCATTGGCTTTCTAGCCTTGACCATGTTGAAGGAATACGGCTGGATGCTATTGCTCCTTATCGTTGTAGCCACCTTCGCACTGCTCGTAAAACGCCAGCCACCGTTCGTGCTGATCTTCGTCTTCCTGTTCGTCTATCTGCTCATGCTAGCGCTCTCGCACCACCTTGACTACCAGTACATTACCATGGTCACGCCGCTCTGCTCTGTGATTGCTGCACGCGGATTAACTACGATCCCCTGGTTCAAACCACAAATTCGGACGCTGCTGGTCATTGCAATTGTCGTGTGGCAGCTAGCTCGAATTGTTCCCTATGACGTCACTCTCCTCGGCACTGACACCAGAGTGCAAGCCGGGAAATGGATCGAACAAAACATCCCGCCAACAGCCACCCTTCTCATTGATAGCCCATTTTACTTCCATTATTACCCTGCTATTCGGTTTAGCGATGCGGTATATCGGAAGCTCGCTCAGGAACACGAAGCAGCAGGTGAAAGCGGCCTCTACTTCTCCAAAGCACTTCGCTACAACGAAGGTGCACCACAATACACTGCTCACTTTCTCGCCTTTACCGCCCTGATCATTAATCGCAAAGCGCCAGAGCAAACCGTGCCTCCTCTATCTGAGCTGCATGCCGCTGGCATCACCCACGTGATCACTAGCAGCTATATGTATCAGCGATTCTTTGAGTATCGCGGCACAGGATTTGAAAACGTCAAGGCCTTCTACCAGCATCTCGACGACCAGACCACCCTGTTGCGCCAATTCGCACCTGAAAAATTTCGCTCCTCAGGCCCGATTATTAAAATCTATAAGCTATGAGTACTACCATTGCGGTCATTGCCGCGCAGCCGCATGCCTATAAAGAGATGCATCTCGATTCTCCGCTGATAATAGGCTGGAAGCCTGTTCTACCATTTTTAATTTTTCCATTCTCACGTATTTCCTCTTACATTGCCCACTGTAATTGGTGGCACAGGCATCC
>CAYVXD010000154.1:7630-9143 GCA_964454265.1 uncultured Candidatus Sumerlaeota bacterium
TGTGCAGTGTGAGCATAAAGATAGCGCCTCCAGATCGCATCGTGACGAAAAGCTGATAACAGGCTGGAAGCCTGTTCTACCATTTTTAATTTTTTCATTCTCACGTATTTCCTCTTACATTGCCCACTGTAATTGGTGGCACAGGCATCCTTGCCTGTGCAGCATACCTTGTGCAGTGTGAGCATAAAGATAGCGCCTCCAGATCGCATCGTGACGAAAAGCTGTTTACAATCTTTATCCTCATTCGTTAGGGTAACCCATGTATGTGCGAATGGTAACCGGCAGACTGCAGTAAATACTTCTGCCCCTGCAAATAATTTCTCAAGCGTGATTATGTTCGGCAACCGAAAACAATATTATGCGCCACTGCTTCGACTAGTTTTGTTCCTGTGGCTTCTGTCCCTTCTGTACTCAGCCGGGATGCTGGGCACCAGCACCGTTGGCGCACAAGAGCAACGCGAGCTCAAGTCGAAAAACTTCACCGTCGTCTTTCTGCAGCCAAACGAGCCGCTCGCTCGTGGCATGCTTGAAATGGCAGAGCAAGCGCGCATTCGGATTTTCAAACGCACCTCTGTTTCATTTCGGGAGCAAACCCGGCTCGTCATTTGCCGCACCCAAAGGGAATTTCAATCGCGCACCAATTTCGCCAGTGAAAGCATTGTCGCCGCCGCCTTACCCGAGGCCTTAACAATCTACCTGAATGCCGAGAAGATCCATACGCTTCCTGCACCTCAAGTCCGCCAGACTCTCGTCCACGAATATGCACACCTCTTTCTCGGCCGCAAGCTTCCGGCACGTTTACCGCGCTGGGCCGACGAAGGCCTTGCCATGCATCTCGCCGGCCAATGGTCGTTCGGCGATTCGCTTACCCTCACCTGGTCTCGTATTCTTGGCACCCTTATCCCATTTCGCCAGCTCGTGGCCAGCTTCCCTCAGGACGGCCGTCAGCTCCACCTCGCCTACCTCCAGAGCTATTCCATGATTGACTTCCTGATCAAGCGCGCCTACGCCGACGAGGGGCTCAATGGCTTCCTGCTGGACCTGAGCGACTCGAAACTCGGCCCACGCCTGATCGAGCGTCTCTGGGACCCCATGCTACGCGACAGCTTTGAAATGCAATGGCAGCGCTCGCTCGGCAGTGTATTCAAAAACTGGCTGCTCGTGCTCACAAGCACCTCCGTATTGTGGTTTCTCGTGGCGCTTCTGTTCATCCTCGCCTACCTCAGAAAACAGCGCGAACGCCAGGAGCAACTGCGCGTCTGGGAGGAAGAAGAACGCATCTACTCCTCCCTCGATGAAGCCGACAAAGATGAGGAGGGGTTTGATTAATGAGTCCACTCCAAAAAGGTCTCTCTTGCCAAAACCACAAGATGATAATCTATGCCACTGAGGCACCGAGACACCGAGTATAGAATTGTAAATATTCATAGTGGAAAGTCTCTGTGTCTCTGAGACTCTGTGGCTATTCTTAATCACAAGACGACATAATGAACTTTTTAGAGCAAACTCATTA
>CAYVXD010000155.1:0-1460 GCA_964454265.1 uncultured Candidatus Sumerlaeota bacterium
ATTTTGACGCGGGGGATGCTCCCGATGGCTCACTCATGCTGGATAGAGTAGTGGTGGATGCAATTCCCCTGGATACGTTGAGCACAGCTAAGGTGCTTAAGACCTGGAGGTTCGACACAGGGGCCGAGGGCTGGGAGTTTGGTACTGTCCCGATATTTACCGCACCGCTTAGTGGCATTGGTGCTGGTGCACTCTGGTTGATTGCGCAGGATAATACGAATAGCTTTGGCTTCTGGAGCGGGCCTTCGGAAGAGGTAGAGGCGGAGGAAGGCAAGCTCTATCGGCTGCGCTTCACCGTGATCACGGATGTTATGGTCCGGGAGAATGTGCCACATCTTAGGTTACGCGCATCAAGCGAAGATTTCCAGTCGAGCATTGTGAAGCTCATTAGTTCAGTTACGGGAGCGGAGACGAGTCCGACTTCTGCAGGGCGTAGCTACGATCTCTATTTCTATCCGCCACAATCGCTGGTGGGGACGCCCGAGAACGGCCTCTTAGCTGCTTTCGATATCCTGAATTTTGATCCTGGGGATAGTGCGTCTGGCGCGTTGATGCTGGATGGTGTGGTTGTTGAATCTTTTGATCTTGTCCCTTAATTCATGTTGGAGATTCTGAGAAGAAGACTTGAGTAGAATTATTCGGCTTCACGGGCAGGTTGAAAATGCGCCTGTGGCGTGATGCCTGTGCCACTTTTTTTATTTACAGAGCCTGGGCAGATTGAGGTTTCGAAGAGCGAGGCTTCTCGTCACTCTGTGGTTTGCTCTGTGGGTCCTTCGGCTTTGTGGTGTTCGGGTTCGACTTCGTAGAAGCCTTCTTTGCTGAGAAGCTGGAAGACGTCCATCTCCTTACCTTTGGGAATCCAGATGTGGGCGTGGATTTTACCGCTTCCGCCGCTGATCTGGACTCCGAGCTCGGCGAGTTTCGCCATGATCTCTGAGGAGAAGACTGTAATCCGTTTTTCCACAATGTGGAAGTTATCGAGGTCGCGAAATGGTGGCATTTGTGTCACCTCCCCGCCTGTTCTTGTTCGCCAAAGAGGCGGATTGCCAGACAGGTCTTTTTGTCATCCCGCCTGTTTCTAAGAGCTCATAAGAAAAACGATATCTGAATCTGCGTGTATCTGTGTGCATCTGCGGCTGTGATAATAACAATAACAACTCAAATATTTAAACCGCAGATGGACGCAGATGAACGCGCTAGACTTTTTGTGGCATATTTTCCTTTCTTGCCCCCTCACCTTAATCCTCTCCCACCAGGGGAGAGGAAATAATAGACGGCACTAACCGCTCTTTATATCCTAGCCACCCTTTATATCCTAACCATCCTTTATATCCTAACCGCCCTTTATGTCCTAACTACCCTTTATATTCTAGCCATCCTTTATATCCCAGCCACCCTTTATATTCTAGCCATCCTTTATATCCCAACCATCCTTCATATCCTAACCGCCCTTTATAAGC
>CAYVXD010000155.1:1560-3737 GCA_964454265.1 uncultured Candidatus Sumerlaeota bacterium
CTAGCCATCCTTTATATCCCAACCATCCTTCATATCCTAACCGCCCTTTATAAGCTAACCGCTCTTTATATGCTAACGCGGCCTTTGTATGCGTGATCGAGCGCAAGAGTTTCATTAAGGAGTAGGACTTGTTATACCAATCCCCAAAATACTGCAATTTCTCTGTGTCTCAACAGTTATTCTGCAAACGCGCCTAATAAAAAGGGTCTTTTTTATTTGCGCGTGGCAAAAAGTCATGATGAGGGACGCCCGCTATCTTTTAGCCTGCTTGCTTGAGTTGCTCTTCGATGTGAGTGCGCACCTTCTCGATGGGCAGGCGAATTTGCTCCATGCTGTCGCGCTCGCGAATGGTGACCTGGTGGTCGTCAAGCGACTGAACGTCAACGGTGATGCAGAAGGGGGTGCCGATTTCGTCTTGCCGGCGGTACAGGCGGCCGATGGAAGCAGTTTCGTCATACGTCGTATAAAAGTGGGTTCTCATTTCAGCGGCGAGTTGCTTAGCCATGGCAACGATTTCCGGCCGATTGCGAAGCAGGGGAAGCACGGCGGCTTTAATCGGGGCGAGGAGTGGATGGAGAGCGAGGATCACGCGCTTCTGGCCGCGCACGGTTTCCTGGCGGTAGGAATCCACGAGGAATGCTAGTGCAGAGCGGTCAACGCCTGCGGAAGGCTCGATTACGTAAGGCACGTAGCGCGTTTGCTCCTTTTCGTCGAAGACCGAGAGGTCTTTACCTGAAAATTTCATGTGCTGCTTGAGATCGTAGTCGGTGCGATTGGCAATGCCTTCGAGTTCTGACCAGCCCATGGGAAAGCGGTACTCAACGTCCACGCACGAGATGGCATAGTGGGCAAGTTCGTTGGCCTCGTGGGGGCGCAAGCGCAGGTTGTCTTTACGAATGCCGAACTTCACGTACCAGTTGAGGCGCTCCTTGACCCAGAAGTCGAACCACTCCTTATCAGTCCCGGGCTTAACGAAGTATTCGATTTCCATCTGCTCAAATTCGCGCGTACGAAACACGAAGTTACCCGGTGTGATTTCGTTTCTGAAGGACTTGCCGATCTGCGCGATGCCAAAAGGCAGCTTGCGGCGCATGGTGGTGAGCACGTTGTCGAAATTGACGAAGATGCCCTGCGCGGTTTCAGGGCGGAGGTAGACAACGGAGGCGCTGTCTTCCACCGGGCCGACATGGGTTTTGAACATCAGATTGAATTGGCGTGGTGAGGTGAGTTCGCCGCCGCAGTCCGGGCAAGTGGCATTGTCGGAAAGGTCATCGGCCTTGTAGCGTTTTTTACATGCCTTGCAGTCAACGAGTGGGTCGGTGAAGCTCTCGACATGGCCAGAGGCTTCCCACGTGCGCGGATGCATCAGGATGGCTGCGTCCAGGCCTTCCATGTCGTCGCGTTCGTAGACGACACTTCTCCACCACATCAGCTTCACATTGTTTTTCAATTCCACGCCGAGGGGGCCATAGTCCCACGTGCTTCCAAGGCCGCCGTAGATTTCGCTACTCTGAAAAATCAGGCCACGGCGTTTGCAGAGCGAGACGATCGTGTCCATCGAAACATCAGTCATAGCTTACGTCCTTACAATGATCGGGGTATGCGTTGGCCGTTGGCCCAGGCGGCTTAACGTGGCCTCAGCACCACTACTGTTGGTTTCGTGAAATAGGTTCTCGCAACGCGCAGGACATCCTGCTTGGTTACCTGCCGGATGAGCTCGGGATAGCGCTTATCAAAATCGTATCCCACACCCATGAGTTGGTACCAGCCAAGGTACCAGGCCTGGCGCAGATTAGTCTGATGGTCAATCAGAAATTTGCCGATTAGATAGTTTTTAGCGCGTTCCAGCTCATCGTCGCTCACCGGTTCCTTGGCGAGGAGCTGGAACTCTTTTATGAGATTATCTCGTGCAGTTTCAATGGTGTCAGGTTGTGTGCCGATCCATGCAAAGAAATGGCTGTGGCGACGGCGCGTTGGCATGGCGCAGCCGACGTTGTATGCCAGGGCCTGAGCATCGCGGAGCCGCAGAAACAGGCGGGACGACATTCCCTCGCCCAGAATCGCGCTCGCTACCTTCAGAGCGGAATAGTCGGGTGAATCTATAGAAACCGTGACGTAGCCAGCAATAACGAAGCCCTGTTCGACCTTCTTCTTTAAGGTGGCTGATTTGTGGCGCG
>CAYVXD010000155.1:3837-9108 GCA_964454265.1 uncultured Candidatus Sumerlaeota bacterium
ATGAACACAGGTAAACACAGTTTAAACTATCAATCTTTCATATTCCAATCTTGGCCTGGCAAAGTTTATTATCAATCCAACTCTTATAGCAGAAATTCTTAGATAGTTTAACAATTGAGCACGATGAATGTTATTTATTTTTTCAACTGCTTTAACTTCTACTATTACTTTATCTTCCACCAATAAATCAGCATTATATATTCCCACTTCTTTCTCACGATAAATGACCCTAAACTCTCTCTGTGATGAGACTTTCCTGCCCCTCAATTCTAGCTCCCAAGCGAGCGAATTCTCATATACTTTTTCAAGTAGACCACATCCTAAAGCATTATGAACATTACATGATGATTCTATTATTTCACCGGTTAAACCCTTATAAAGGAACTCTTTCTCTGTGTTCATCTGTGTTTACCTGTGGTTTCATAGACATTGCCCCTAACGGATTAACAGGTGTTCACCTAAGAGTTGCGACGAAGCGCCTTAAGCCGCCGCATGGGCAGTTAGTCTAATCATTCTTCCGGTTGTGGTGCTGGCGTTTTGCTCATTGGTTCAATGATGACCTGATTGAGTGCCTCAGGGCGCATGTATTTTTTTGCCACGCGCTGGAGATCACGGGCGCTTTGTTTTTGAATATTAGCAAGATAATTTCTTTCGAATGACGTATCGCCGGTCAGCGTGTAGTAGAAGCCGATTGAGCCAGACTGGCCTGCTGCGGTCTCGTTTGAGAAGTAATAGACATTGCTCAGGAGCTTCTTGGCCTTGGCGAGCTCATTGCCTTTAACACCTTTGGTTCTCACCTTTTCGAGTTCAGCCAGAATGGCCTGTTTTGCCGCATCCAGGTCGTGGCGCTTCAGTGTGGCACTGACAACAAAGACACCCTTGTGCTTGTGCGTTGGATATGTTGTTGCAATGCTTGATACCAGGCGTTTCTTCTCCTTGATCTCCTGCTGAAGGCGGGAGGATCGGCCTTCGCCGAGCACGTACAGCAGCACGTCCATGGCGTAGACGTCGTCAGGCTCCTGGATGCCTGGTGCAGGGAAAACAAGTGCAAGATAAGATTCTTTGATCTCCCTGGAAACGGTCTCCGCATTACTACTGTTACGCTTTTCAGGCATGGGTGGAGCTTTGTAGGGGTCAAACTGGCGGTCGAACCCGTCAAATGTGGAGCGAATCTTTTCAAGCAGGGTCCGCGTGCTAACGTCGCCGACCGCAATAAGTACCATATTGCGAGGCGCATAATAGCGATGATAGTAGTCAAGCATCTGTTCGCGCGTAATCGCAGAAATTGAGTCAGGTACACCAAGAACCGTCTGTTTTAATGGCGAGCTCGCATAGGCAATTTCATAAACCTTTTCATAGAGGAGTGCGCCGGGATTGTCTTGCTTGCGATAGTACTCCTCCAGAATTACCTTGCGCTCCTTTTCCATCTCCTCGGGGTCCAGGCTGGAATGCATCATAACGTCGGCGAGCACGTCCAGGCCAACGTCCACGTATGGGCTGCTCACAGTGAGGTAGTAGTGGGTAAAATCCTTTGATGTACCGGCATTCCACATTCCGCCTACGCCTTCAACAATGCGATCAATCTCGCCCGGCCCGCGTGTCTCTGTCCCTTTGAAAAGCATGTGTTCGAGGAAGTGAGAGACGCCATTAATTTCTCTGGGCTCATTGATCGAGCCGGTATTGACCCAGATGTCGAGCGTGACAACCGGCGATGCGTGGTTTTCGTGAATGACAACTGTTAAGCCATTGTCCAGAACAAACTTCTTCACGGGCTCTTCTCCTTTGACTGGGGACCGCCCTTTCGTTCCGATCAGACCCGAGAGACCAGGCACTGAGCATCCTGTAAGGCTGATCGTGCAGAGCAGCACAATGGTCATCACTCGATTTTGTATCTGATGCTTGATCATAGACATTCAGTCATGCTCATGGTAGCGGGATGTAGCATCTGGTTGTACCTTCATCCGAAAGAGCCTGGGGCCTGTCCGCGTTACTTGGCGGAGCAGAGTGTTTTCTTTAGTGCGGCACGGGCCAGTATAATTACTGTTAAAAAAAGATGAATATTTACAAATAGATGAACATACTGTCCATAAACTTGCTCGCTCAGGACTTAGTTCCTGAAAACAGTCATTTCTTTTCCTCAAGTAATCTTGGTATTGATTTAAGTTTGAGTCTTAATTCTTTCTCCGAAGGTAATGCGAGTTTATACTTGGAGGCAAAGACATTGTTGCTTAGTCCGCCCAAGACATATTTTGCAAAAATCTCATCTTTTTTGGCGCAGAGAATAAGTCCTATTGGGTCGTTTTCATCTTGTGTCTTTTCATTTTCTTTGAAATAGTTTAGGTAAAAATTCATTTGACCGATATCAGAGTGGTCAAGTTCACCAGTTTTTAAGTCAATTAGAACAAAACATTTTAATAGGCGGTTATAAAAGACCAAGTCAATGTAATAATGGCGGTTGGCAAGGGTAATTCTTTTCTGACGAGCAACAAAAGTAAAGCCTTTGCCAAGTTCCAGTAAAAAATATTGAAGTTTATCAATAATTGCCTGCTCTAATTGACTTTCAGTATAAGATGTTTCTTCTTTTAGATTAAGGAATTCAAGAATATAGGGATCTTTCATTGCATCTTCTGGTTTTTCTATAATTTGTCCTTTCTTTGCCATCTTCATTACAGCTTTGGTGTCTTTGCTGAGAGCCATCAAAAAGCATTGAGTTAATATGTCTTTTTAATTCCCTCACAGACCAGTTATTCTGAATTGCCTCTTGCTCATAAAAGGAACGGGCAAGTGGCTCTTCTACTTTTAGCATTTCGCAATAGTGTGACCATGATAGCAGTGGCTCAAATTTGTCAGACGGTGTCTGTTGAATTGCAGATTCACGAGACAGTGTCGGCTGTTTTTTAGATTTGACAGACAGTGTCTGTTGAATCTGAGTTGGGAATTCTAAGTAAAAACGTCTCATATTTCTGATATTTATTTGAGAAAATCCCTTGCCGAATTTTTCAGTCATATCTTTTGAAAGTCTTTTTATTAGTTCCTTCCCATACGCTGCCCGTATCTTGCCCTTTTGCTCAAACTCTACAATTTCTCTTCCTATCTCCCAGTATGCCAATACTTGAGCCTTGTTTATTTCTCTTAATACCTTTCTTCTTGCCTCAACCAAAATTTCTGCAATTTTGTCGAGTAAGTTGTTGTAATTCCGCCGGCTTATCGCTTTATTTTTCATTTGAATAGCACGCTAAAATCCAAGTTAATATTTTCTCTTAAGTTCACGAAAGGCGTCGTAATTCCCGGAATATTTCTATCAACAATGGGTTTATCAAATAGCTGTCTTTTTTAAACCGCCGCAGTATATATTCTATCCCGTGTTGTGTTTGTCCAGCAGAAAGTGTTTCTGCCCGCGCTGTCTGGCCAAGCGATCCAGTGCTGCAAGAACTTGCTCAACAACTTCATTCACCGTAAGGTAGGAGGTATCAATATGGACATCTGCCTTGGCATACTGAGCAGCGCGCTGGTCAAGGAGCTGCTTGATCATACGTAGTGGATTGGGGGTCTGAAGTAATGGCCGATATGTATTGCTATGGGTGCGTTGATAGATGACATTGGGATTTGCTTCCAGGCAAACCAAGGGGCCAGTGCGGCGGAGATTGGCCAGATTTTTGTCGCGCATCACGATTCCACCGCCTGTTGCGATGACATGGCGCCTGAGTTGCATAACACACTCTGTTGCGCGGGTTTCAAGATCACGGAAGTGCGGTTCTCCGTCTTCTGCGAAAATGCGTGGGATGCTCTTATTCGCCATTGTTACGATAATCGAGTCGGTGTCTATGTAGTGATAGCGCAAGAGTCGAGCCAGTCCCTTGCCCACAACGGTTTTGCCGGTTCCCATGAAGCCCAAGAGGACGATGTTTTGTCCCATGGTCAGAGCTCCGAGAGACGTTTTGTATAGGCGTTAAAGTTTGCCGTGATGTCGTTGATCGAGTCGCTGCCGAATTTTTCGAGCAATGCCTGTGCCAGCACGAAAGCAACGGCGGCCTCGCCTACCACACCAGCAGCAGGCGTAGCGCAAACGTCCGAGCGCTCTTTGCTGGCCAGGACAGATTGCTTGGTTGCAAGATTGACCGAGGGAAGCGGCTTTTTAAGCGTGGGGATCGGCTTGTGCACTGCACGCAGCACCACGGGCTCGCCCGTGGTCATTCCCCCTTCAATGCCGCCAGCGTTATTGCTTGAATGGTAGAATCCACCCGATGGGCCATGGCCTTGCGGCATTGCACGCCGCGAGATGGTGAATCGAATTGGATCGTGCACCTGGGAGCCGGTGCGTCGGGCAGATTCGAATCCCAGGCCAACCTCAACACCTTTCACTCCCTGAATGCTGTGCAGGGCCTGGGCCAGGCGACCATCAAGCCGCTCACTCCACGTCATCATGCTTCCCAGGCCAGCGGGCACGCCTGTAGCAATTACTTCGAAGATGCCGCCAATGCTGTCGCCATCCTGTTTTGTTTTATCAATGAGGCGCTTCATGTTGCGTTCGGCGGTCGGGTCGGCACAGCGAAGGGCGGACTTTTCCGCACGCTGATGAATCTGGCGAAGCGAGTGCTTGGCAACGTTGGCTTGCACGGCGCCAATCTGTACTACGTGAGAAAAGACCTCGATCTTGAACTGCCCAAGCAGCTCCTTGCACACGGCACCCACAGCGACGCGGGCGGCGGTCTCGCGTGCACTGGCGCGCTCCAGCACGTTGCGCACATCGCGCTGGTTGAATTTCAGTGCGCCAGCCAGGTCTGCATGCCCAGGCCGCGGCGAGGTGACCGGCTGCGAGCGTTTTGGCCGTGGGCTGGTGAGAGCCATTTCAGCTTTCCAGTTCTCCCAGTCGCGGTTTGCAATTACCAGGGTGATTGGGCTACCCAGGGTTTGGCCAAAGCGCAGACCCGAGCGCAGTTCAACGCGATCCTTTTCGATCTGCATCCGGGCACCTCGGCCATAGCCAATCTGGCGCCGGGCCAGCTCGCGATTTATGTTTGCCTCATGGAGCTCCATGCCAGCAGGTAGCCCTTCTAAAATAGCGGTGAGGCAAGGCCCGTGCGATTCGCCGGCAGTCATATAGCGAAGAGGCATCTTTCTCTCCTTCTTGCTGCGTCCGATCTGTCTGTTATGGCAGACGAGTCGCGCGTGTTGAGATTGAGAAGTTCTGCTATAGCAGGCATTGCATGATTACCGTAGGGGTTCAAAATTTGAGTTCACTCTAAAAAGGTCCTGCACCGTAAAAATAGT
>CAYVXD010000156.1:0-9102 GCA_964454265.1 uncultured Candidatus Sumerlaeota bacterium
CTGTTGAAAACCTCCAGGTGCACGAATTCCAATATATTTCGCCCTTCAGGGTGAACCATTCAGGGTAAACCCTTTCAGGGCACGACATAATCTGGATGCAGCGCCAGGGGCGCGGAAGATAAGAGCCCAGGGATTCATCCTGAAGGATTCATCCTGAAGGACAACGCCCTGGGTAAAGGTTGATACACAATCAACGATAAGCCCTGAAAGGGTTCACCCTGAATGGTTCACCCTGAAAGGGCGCGATATAATCTGAGGCGGGCTAAAACGCTCATTGCCATCCGGGTACATGTAGGTTTTCAACAAAGCACCATGGTTACTATGGTTCAATTCATTATAATACGGATTGTCGGACAGTTTCTGCATGACCATTCTTTACGTTTAGGAGGTGCGGCATGGTTAGTTCCTTTTTCAAAATCACAACACTCATTCTCAGTGCTTTGATTATGCTATCGTGCGCCATTTTGCCGACAGCTCGGTCTATTAGCCCATTGGAGGGAAAAGTCATTTGTTTAGATCCAGGGCATGGAGGTTCTGCTGCATTTGACAACTACCGAGTCGGGCCGACCGGTGAACGTGAAGAGTGGATTAACCTGCGGGTTGCTTTACTACTCCAGGATATGCTTGAGGCTAAAGGAGCCCGGGTTTTGATGACACGCACGGAGGATGTACAGGTGCCTTTGAAAGACAGGGCCCTCTTAGCCGTAGACAACAATGCCGACGTATTCATTTCCATCCACCACAATGCTACGGCCGACCACAACGTCAATTTCCCCATTATTTATTATCATGCGAACGCTTCGGAGAATCTGGCCAGTGTTCAACTGGGAAAGTGCCTGGCGCGCAGAATGAACAAAGCTCTCTTTGACGATAAGAAGCCAGTGAGCCTTACTTCCGATCACACAATTTTCCCCAGTGCAGGCACAGCTGTTTTGCGCCATTCTTATGGTATCCCGGGTATCATTTGTGAAGCTTCCTTCTTCAGCAATCCTGAGGAAGAACAACGTCTGAAAGATAAAGAATATAACCATAAAGAGGCGGAAGCCTACGCAAAAGCCCTTGAGGATTTTTTCTCATTACCACCATTACCGATCAAGGACAAATATTCTCATGGAAAGGTGACTGTATTTCGCGTATTTCAAGAGGCTGAGCGAATGAATGAGACAGCAAAGAGATGGCAGCAGGATTTCATGGAAGCCGAGCAGCTCATGAGTGAGGAAACCCCGGACGCTCTTGAAAAGGCCTACGAACTATTCACCCGTTCTGCACGGTCTTTTCCGGATTCCTGGGTAGCACGAGAATGTCACATATATCTAGCCAAAATTCTCGGTAAGATGGGCAAAAAGGAAGAGGCCGCAGAGGCAAGGAGACGCGTAGAAGAATATTACGTCCCGATAGACCTGAAGGCCTTTTAGTCAGAACCGTGATTTAACAGAACAGCCATAAAACTGATTTATTCAGACATTTAGGCGGTGAACAGGTTCAATACGAAACTGTAACCTCTGTGTTTTGAACTATGCACAAGTTTTGCGGGACAAGTGAAACGAGGCTTCAGTTAGAATACCACTTTTTATGCATTTTTTTCTTGCATCGAGCTCTGCAGTCGTGATATTCAAATACATTGGTAGGAAAGTCGACCATTGAAATCAATAATTGGAAAGGAGGTGATTTAAAAGAAGTCATTGCATATTTTATTAGAATTTCAAAAAGGAGGGTTTGTCATGAAAAAGGTATTTCTATTAGTTATGTTCTCACTTTTAGCTGGAGTGGTTTTTGCTGTTCCTTATGCCTCTCAGATTACGCTCAGCGAAAAACAGATTGCGTCTGGTGGGAGTCTTGACATCTCGTATTTCGTGAATGAAGCAGGTGGAACAGTAACAATTGAAATTGTTGAAGAAGCAACTCCCAGCAACGTGGCAGCGACTTTTGCAGGAACAGCCACCGAAGGAGTAAACACAGTCTCCTGGGATGGAACTGTGGACAATGCCGGTGGAACGGTAGTAGCGGATGGAAATTATCGAGTGAAGATCACTGTCAGCGCCACGAACGCAGCGGGTTGGGCGGAGATCCATTCCAACAGCTCTCTTGGAAATTATGTGCCTGTGGCGATTGCAACGGAGAGGCAGCAACTGTGGGATGGTTGCTCCCCGATGGAATGGCTCATTGATCTGGACCCAGACCGCGACAGCTTTGGCTACATCCTTTGCTCGACATCCTATGTTACACCCAGAATTGACGGGCACGTGGTTTTTAATCCCGACCTCAGCACCTATGACGGTGGCGATGGTCAAAGCACGTGGATGAATTTCCCAGGTGTGCCATCTAACAATCAGGGCGTGTGGGGTAACTGTTTCGACCCGGAAGAGCCTAATGATGTCTGGGTCGTTGGTCAGGACGAAACCGCCCCTCCGATAATCGTTATGCGGGCAACGTGGAATGCACCCACACTTACGGATGTGACCAACACTAATACAGATCTCATGGATGCCAGAGATGTCGCCGTTGCCATTGAAGGCTCCAGCAAGTACGCCTACATAACGCGGAGCCTCGCACAAATCTGGAAATGCGATGTCACCAATAACATCGTAGAAACAAGTCCTGCGCCTTTCAACATTCTCAACTTGTCTGATACAGCCCGTTACTCCAAGGGTGCTGATCTGGACAGTTCTGGCAACCTGTACTGGACCAGCAGATATAATAATGACGTTTCTTTAGACGGCGGTGCTGTATATCGGTGGGATCGTTCACAGATCGAGGGTGTCGTAGCAGGCGCACTCACTGAAGCCAATGCAACCTGGAATGTTCAATTCCCAACCGGTGCTGTAAATGTTGAGGGAGTTGCTATTGATCGCAATGGAGATGTATATGCGGCTTGTGCTTCAGAATCAGCAGCCGATGGTTCGGTCAGAGGTATCTATCTAATTGGCAACGTTTCGTCAGCTACAAATTCCAAAACCCTCAGTGCCTCTACAGATCGCGTTGTTGCGTATCCTACTGACCTCTCGCCCAGCGGATTCGGACAAGGTCTCGGCGTGGACTATGCTGGAAACTTGTATATTTCGGACCGTGGTGCCGAACAGGTCCGGGCCTATGGTCCGCAAGGAACGACTTCGATTGGCGCGCTTGCCCCAACTTCTCAGACCTTCTTTATTGGTCTTGTTTCTGCTCGGAACTGGATACTGTATGAATAAATGAAAGTAAACACGGTTTTGCTAAAGCCTTCCCATTTACGGGGAGGCTTTTTTTTACGCCCAATTAATCAGTCAAATGGATGCAGCTCACCCACAGGCATATTGTGATTAACTACTATGTAAAAATTGCATGGGCTTAGAATAGCGGCTGTGCAAGGTGTTTTGGCGATTATATATAAGTTTTGCGGGACAGGTGAAATCAGGCTCCCGTGGCGACGGCGCTTCTTACGCATTTTTTTCTTGCATTGATCCCTACACTCATGGTATCAGAAAAAAAGCGGTAAGAAAATCGTTCATTGAATTCAATAAGTGAAAAGGAGGTGATGCAAAAGAAATTATATCAACCTTTGGAAGAATTTTGAGAAAGGAGATGGGAAAATGTCGAAAAGATATTTGTATTTGGTCATGTTGTTTCTTGCTGTGCCGATGGTTGCTGTATATGCGCAGACGGTCACTGCCGGTACCGGAGGCAATTTTACCACCCTTGCGGCAGCCATTAATAGCTTCAGGAGCGGTGGGAGCAACGTCGCCGATCCTGCTACGAACATTATTAACTGTCTAAACGCCACGTATGACGAGCAGCTCCCTCAGATTGACGTGCAGCTGACAATAAACGGCGCGTCTCCCAGGTCAACGATCATATTGCAACAGGCGAGTCAAGGCGATGGCAACGACGGTCTGGCAATCAATCTCCCTGCTGCTATGCAGCTCGATTTGAATAATCTCATCTTGTTGCCTTCTGCGACATCATCGCCGGCGGATGATTTTATTGACATAGCGGGGCTGGATGGCAGCATTGTTAATTTCAACAATTGCATAATCTCGTCAAACCACAGTGGCGCGCCTGCAAACACCGATGGCTTTACAGCACCGGTAGGAACAGCAACAGGTCGGTGCGGGGACAATGGCATCAACATTAGCAAAGGAGACACAGTCACAAACGGATTGACCGTAAACATCTCGGAAACAATTATTGTGGATGCAGGAGGACCACCGGGAGCGGGTACGGTGGATAATATAATGTGCACAGGAGCTGGCACAAAAACCATTAATGTTATTGATGGGTCCATTATTTCCTACGCCCCCAGACTGAATTACCAGCACAACGGAGGAACGCTCAATATAACCGGCACCCACGACAATCCAATCTATATTATAAAAGGTCAGGATGAAGCGTATGGACATGGACTGGGTGTGTGGACCACCAATATCAGTTCGGTAAACCTGACATACTGCATCATCGCTGACAACAAGATGAACGGCGTGAGCATTGAAGCTGGGGACAAGACGGTGTCGATGAATCACGTTATTATAGCAAACAACGGAGATGTCGGACTTGCAGTGATTGTCGTGGCTGGGCAGCCGTGGAACACAGTTATAACAGCTGAGAATACAACGATTTCCGGTAATGCGATTGACGTGGTTTCGCCTGATACGAAAGATCAGGTTACCATGTCGGAGGATTTGGTAAACACCTCGATTTTTACAGGCTGCATTTTTGCGTCTGGAGATAATGGTTTTAACATCGCTGCGAATAGCACGGCTACCGCTGCATACTCTGCTCTAGTTTTGGAAGGTGCAAACGCGCTCGGCGCGAAAAAGATCGGCGACGGCACGTTGGTCGAGTCAGGCGTCATTACTTCCGACCCGCAGTTCACGGAGACGTCGAATTTCCTCAGCAGCACCTACTTTGATGTTTACAACTCGGCGTATGGAGCAGCATACAATGGTAGCCCGCTAAAGGGCGGCGCGGATTTTGCCGGAGTGATACCATTGTCTGTCGGCCAGGAATGGACACTTTACTGGTAATCAGGTAGAGGCAGATGCGGCACGATTGACCACAAAGAATTGTCACTGAGAGAATATAAGGGAACCAATATCAGGTTCCCTTATTTTTTTCTTGCAGATACGCGATCTTCTAACTATGAATCATTAATGTCTCGAAGAGGAGGTGTTATTATGACTCGTTCAAGCATTAAGCTATTCATGTATGGGATTACATTATCTGCGCTGACGCTTTCGTTCGCTCTGATAAAACAGGCTGCAGCGGAGACTTCGCAGCTAATCTTCTCTGCGCCCTGGGGAGATAAAGAGGGCGAGATGGGTCTCATTAATCAGCCTGAACAGGAAATATGCGGGCCTCTATCATTTTGTACCGATGGTCGGAATGTGTTTGTTCTCGATACCGTACATAGCCAGATTGTGGGCATTGATGCGAACGGAAAGGCAAAGGTGATTGCCAGCAAGGTTGTCGGCTGGGGCATTTGTGCTGACGGTAGAGATGGCGTGTTTGTTCAGGATCACAAACGCGTCATGCACATTGACGGAACCGGCAAGCTGAAAAGCCGCTTTACCGTGGAGGAAAAATCTGGTACATCGCCTAAGCTAATTGAAGGTTATGGGATGGATATGTTCCTGGATTCGGCTGGCTACCTCTGCGTGAGGGGGCTGGATCAAAAATCTCACCGTGTCTCTGGTGCCCCACGTATGCGTACAGCCACGTCCGGCAGCCCTGTTGCTCTCGCCCCATCCCTTCAGTACAGGATAAAGAGACTCCCGGGTAACGAAGTCCGCATCCTCGGTCTTGATCCTGAGGGCAAAGTGCTGGTGAGTGTGCCGGTAGGACTAGATGGCGGAGAGCCGGGCGCTGTGCTGTTCAAAGGCACGGATGCAGAGGCCAACCTTTACGTGGAAGTGGAGAATCTGAAGGGGAACAAGGTAGAGCTAGAGGTGCATCGCTATTCGCCGTTCGGGATACGTCTTGCCGTTTTTAAACTCCCGAACAATTACTTTGCCACGGTGTATAAAAAAACTGAAATCACCCCGGATGGTTCTGTGTATCAGCTACTGACCACTCCAGACGGCGTCGGCATTTTGCGTTACGGAAAGAGGTGAAAAGATGATGGATAAATCTTCAAAGCCGTTATTATTGTTCATGCTCATATTTCTCC
This sequence comes from uncultured Candidatus Sumerlaeota bacterium, assembly GCA_964454265.1. GTDB lineage: Bacteria > Sumerlaeota > Sumerlaeia > MWCT01 > JAUWMI01 > JAUWMI01. The sequence continues at coordinate 6,143 of CAYVXD010000156.1, forward strand.
TTACGATCACCACAGTTTTTGCTGATTATTATCCTTATGATGGAGACGTCACTCGGGATGTTAAAAGGGACAGGATTATAGCCATCGCTGAGGATTATGCCACTCTCTATTATTATGTCGGTAGCAATAATGTCGATGTGAGTGGTTGCGCGGGGTCGATTTGCCCGGACACGGTAGTGGGTTGGAAAATCGGCGTAAAATATTGCTGGGGCGGCGACAACACCACCAAACAATTTATCATGCGATTGTCAGAAGGCGATGTTGCCGGAAACAAGTGGTGCAGTTCCCCGCCGGGAACCTCCTACGATATTTGCAGTGCGGGAGATGATTGCTCCGGTATGGCATCAAACGCATGGACGTCGCCGCGCAAAAGCACCTCGGGTTTCCCCGGCATCAGCGATGACATTGCCTGGGAAGACCTCCGTATGGGTGATGCAACGAATAGGGCCGGTTCCCATATCCGCATTTTCGACTATTTCGTGAGCGATATCAATACGATTATGTTTTATGAATCAACCTCAGGTAGTGGGCTCTTATGGAAGGACGTTCATCGCTCGCTTGCTCGCAACACGTCATACGATCCAATCCGTTACAATAATCCATCCGGCTACAAGGTGTACGATTATCCCGAACCGACCATAACTTACATAAAGCGAACCGGTGTTGAGCGAGTTGAGGTCCGCTGGGATGGCCAGGCGGACAATGGCTTCCGATTTTATCAGAGTATAAACGGCAGCACGTGGGATCTGATCCGCGACACTACTGAGCTCACACCCTCCATGCGGACATGCGAAGTCTCAGGTCTCCTGCCCGATACAACTTATTTCTTCAAAATGACTTCGGTAAATTCCGGTGGCGAAACGATTGATTCAGTGGTTGCGGCATATCGTTACGATGGGTTTTCCCCACGAGTCCTTCTGGTTGACGGCGCAGATCGGTACCGAGAGCAGTTCAGTGCGAACCACACGTTTCTTACGCGAGTCGGTGCGGCACTCGGTGCCCGTGGTGTCGGCTTTGATTTTTGCAGCAATGAGGGGGTAGTTGACGAACAGATTTCCCTCGATGATTACGATGGGGTGGTATGGATTCTTGCTGAGGAAGCTACCTTTGACGAGACATTGTCCTGGCCGGAACAGATGCACGTTACAAATTTCTTGAAAGGCGGAGGACATCTCTTTGTATCCGGTGCTGAAATCGGCTGGGATCTCGATTACAGGGGCAACTATACAACCTGGAAAAACGGTAGCCTGAACGACACTCCTTTTTATAACCAGTATCTACGTGCCGATTATGTTGCGGATGACGCCGACACGTATCACGTCGCCGGTGCATCCAGCTCAATTTTCGACGGACTGGATTTCTACTTCGACGATGGCACTCACGGTACATACGATGTAGCATATCCGGATGTAATCACGGGAATCAATGGCGGGACCGCAGGTTTGAATTATCAAGGCGGCACAGGCGGCATGGCATGTGTTTACGGCTCAAGTCCATCATCCGGCACAGTCGTGAATATGGGTTTTGGGTTTGAGACTATTTATCCTGAATCTGCTCGCAACACGGTGATGAAAGCGGTCTTTGGCTACTTTGACATCCCGGTTGAGCCGCCCACGATAAAGTCCGCGCTACAGACAGCCGCTGATGCGGTAACCATTGCATGGGATGGACATGCGAGTCAAGGATTCCGCTTGTTTCAGAAAACAGGCAGCGGTAGCTGGACGCAGATACAGAATGAAGCAACGCTCGGCCCGGATGCACGCTCAACGGTTGTGAGCAGCCTGAGCGCATCCACACGATATGCATTCAAATTGCGAACAGTGAATTCGGGTGGGGCAAGCAGCGATTCAGACGTCCTGTGCGCTGCGCTGGGTGACTCGGGGAATACCATCCTCATCATTGATGGCTACGACCGCTGGAATGCGCAAATCCCCCAGAGCGGCGGGAATAATCATACGCTTATCGAGAACTTTGCCGATGCCCTTTCTGCAAATAGTGCTCGCTATGATTCCTGCACAAATGAAACCGTTGCGAACGGGGACGTTGTCCTTTCCACGTATGACATTGTTATGTGGATGTGCGGAGAGGAGTCAACAGAGAGCGAGACGTTTAGCGCGGCAGAGCAAAGCCTCGTGCAGGATTATCTGAAAAACGGCGGGAAATTATTCGTTTCCGGTGCGGAAATAGGGTGGGACCTCGTCGAAAAGGCTGACACCGCAAATGATTACTACAACGGCTCTGCCAGTGATACGCCATTCTTCAACAATTACCTGAAGGCCGGTTACGCGGCCGACGATGCGGTTACTTACAATGTAACGGGTGTTACGAGCACGGCTTTCCAGGGGCTATCGTTCTCGTTTGATGACGGGACGCATGGTATCTATGATGCAGAGTATCCGGATGTGCTTTCAACATATGGAGGGAGCGCTGCATGCCTTTACTATGACTCTGGTCCGAACATAGCCGGTATTAGCTTTGAAGGGATGTTCAGTGGCGGGTCTACTGCAGGCAAAGTAATTATGTTCGGCTTTCCGTTCGAAACCATTTATGATGCCACTGCTCGTTCAAATGTAATGGCAAGCATCCTGAACTTTTTCGCTGAGCCCTCACCTACTCCTACCGCCACGCCAACGCCAACTCCAACCGCAACACCGACGCCAACTCCGACACCAACGACAACTATACCCGTCAAGCAATATACGTTTGATTCATCTGTTGAGAGCTGGGAATTCCTGGGGCTGAGTGGTACGGGGTTCTCCGGGGCATCGTCCAGCTATAGTGGTGGCCGGTTAGGCATCAGTTCAGCGGATGATACAACCAACCGCGTGGGGTTCTGGAACAGCCCGGTCGATATTGCTTACGTGGCGGGGAATGTGTACCGGGCAAAGTACCTGGTTTCCTCCACTCAAGCCACGGCGTCTCAGAATCCGCAGTTCCGCATGCGATGGATCCATGATCAA
>CAYVXD010000157.1:0-8568 GCA_964454265.1 uncultured Candidatus Sumerlaeota bacterium
CGCCGATCGCGATGGAGAAGGAGTTGCGGTTTGCGATTCGAGAGGGAGGTCGTACCGTAGGGGCTGGCGTCATTACTGAGGTTATTGAGTAAGTATGGCCAGAGTGAAGGGTTCAGGATAATAGAGGCGTAGGGGTAAAGAAGCAAGGGTTCAGGGGACGCTTTGTTTGGGATTCTTTCAACATTTCATAAATCTTCTTGCTATCACCTCATCCTATCGAAAGACAAGAGACACTGTCTAGTTGTGGCAGTTATTGAAACACTGGAGAGGGTATCCAGTAGGCAGAAATCTGGAGCCGCGCTATGAGGGAAATTGTTGTGCTTGCATGCAGTGAGTGTGATCGGAGGAATTATACAACGACGCGGAACAAGAAACGCCAGCAGAGCAAGCTGGAGTTGAAGAAATACTGTCGGTTCTGCCGGAAGCATACGGTTCATAAAGAGACGAAGTAAGAGTGGGGAGAAGGTCAATAGGTAAAAGGGGTTGTCGGTAACTCGGTTGGTCGGTTAGTCGGTTAGAGTGCAGACCAGTAGCTCAACTGGCTAGAGCATCGGTCTCCAAAACCGAGGGTTGGGGGTTCGAGTCCCTCCTGGTCTGCCAATCATGATAGTCAAGGCAGTACGGCTGCCTGAGACAGACAAGCGGCGATAGGAAAGATGAAGAAATTAGGCCAGTTGCTAGAGAAGACGAAGACGTTTTTGAAAGAGGTCCGTGTGGAGATGCAGAAGGTGACATGGCCGAGTCGTAACGAGATAGTGAGTTACACGGTAGTAGTGCTGGTGACGGTGTTGATACTGTCGGCGATTATCTGGGCAGCGGATAACGTTCTGGGAAAGGTGTTGAAGGTGCTTTTTGGTGGGGCAACGGGGAGTTGAAGAAACATAAGGGAGAAGAGCACGAGGGTGTTTTTGGGTATTTAAGAATTGCAGAGATAGATTTTTAGGAGACATTGTTTGAGCAAGCGTTTAGAATCAGAGGGAGTCGCAAAGGGAGAGCGTTTGTGCGATGGCGTAATAACGGGGAGAGAGGTGAGAGGGGCTAGCATGGCGAAGCAGTGGTTTGCGATACATACGTATTCGGGATATGAGAATAAGGTAAAGCAGCACATAGAGTACAAGGCTGCGCTTGAAGAGGTCCGTGGGCGTGTGTCGCAGGTTATCATACCGGCGGAGAGCGTGATAGAGATAAAGGATGGTAAGAAGAAGAACGTGACGAGGAATCTGATGCCGGGGTACGTGCTGATCGAGATGGAGGCGGATGAGGATTTATTTACGTTGGTGCGTCGTACAGCGGGTGTATCGGGTTTTGTTGGGGATGGAGTGAATCCGATTGCGTTGACGGAGGAGGAAGTGCATAGGGTGATGGAGTTGATCCAAGACAAGAAGGATAAACCGAAGCCAGAGATCAAGTATAGACTTGGTGAGCAGGTGAAGGTAGTGAGTGGGCCTTTTATGAATTTCATCGGGTCAGTGGATGAGATTGATGAGGAGAAGGGGAAGTTGAAGGTGATGGTGTCGATATTCGGGCGGCCGACGCCAGTGGAGCTAGACGTGCTGCATGTGGAGTCAATCTAACCGCGGCGGCGGTGCACAGGAGGTCAGGAGGGGTTCGATGGCGAAGAAGGTGTTAGCAGTGGTGAAGTTGCATGTGCCGGCGGGTCAGGCGAATCCGGCGCCGCCTGTGGGGCCTGCGCTTGGGCAGCACGGGATTAACATTATGGAGTTTTGCAAGGCATTCAATGCGAAGACAAAGGATCAGCAAGGGCTGATCATCCCGGCAGTGGTGACGATTCATACTGATCGGTCGTTTTCGTTTATAACAAAGACGCCGCCAGCAGCGGTGTTGTTGAAACGGGCGGCAGGGCTAGCAAAGGGATCTGGCGTGCCGAACAAAGAGAAAGTAGGGAAAGTGACGCGGGCGCAGGTGCGGGAGATTGCAGTGCAGAAGCAGCAGGATTTGAACGCGGCATCGGAGGAGGCCGCGATGAAGATAATCGAAGGGACAGCGAGGAGTATGGGGATTGAGGTAGAGGAGTAGAGAACAGGGTGGCCGTAGAGAGGTATGCGTCTCTTGTGCGGCTTGTCTGCCAGACCAGGCAGAGAGGAATCAATGGGACACGGAAAGAAGTATAAAGAGGCTGTGGAACAGATAGAGGAGGGGAAGACGTATTCACTGGAGGAGGGTGTAAAGCTGCTACGGTCGGTGGCATACGCGAAGTTTGACGAGACGGTGGATCTGGCAGTGCGGTTGGGAATAGATCCGCGGCACTCGGATCAGCAGGTACGGGGCGTGGTTGTGCTGCCGCATGGGACAGGGAAAAAGGTACGTGTAGCGGTATTTGTGAAAGGGGAGAAGTTACGCGAAGCACAGGAGGCAGGAGCAGATTACATAGGGGGGGAGGAGTTGATCAAGAAGATTCAGGGGGGATGGCTGGAATTTGATGCGGCGATAGCGACGCCAGATATGATGAGAGAAGTTGGGAAGCTGGGAAAGATTCTTGGGCCGCGAGGGTTGATGCCGAATCCAAAGGCGGGAACAGTGACGTTTGAGCTGACGCGTGCGATTCAGGAGCTGAAAGCGGGGAAGATTGAGTTTCGGGTAGATCGGACGGGAATTGTCCACAGTGCAGTCGGGAAGATGTCGTTTACGGATGAGCATTTGGTGGAGAATGTGCGGACGTTATTGGATTCACTACAGCGTGCGCGGCCATCAGGGGCAAAAGGACAATTCATGCGTAGCATTACGCTGAGTTCGACAATGAGTCCGGGGATTCGGATTGAATATAGTGGGTCTTAGCGCAGAGGGGACAAAGGCTACGTGTCAGATGGCGGAGGCTTTTGCGTCTGAGAGTGAGAGTGCCGGGGTTTTGAAGTGGAGAGGCCGCTAAGAGCAAGAGGGGGAAGTGACGTTTGTTCATTTCCGCGGCGGCGGATAGCTGTTTTGGTGTAGAATAGGGAGCCAAAGACAGTAGGTCCTTCAGGATGAATCCTTTCCTTCAGGATAAATCCTGGCAACAGGTTAATGCAGGTATCGCCTACCGAGGCTGCGCGTTGTTGCACTGGCGAGGCAGACGTCAGTGTGTCGGGAAGGAAGAAGCTGGCTTTACCTTCCATGGAGAGCGGTCTTGTTGGGCAAGAGGAGTCCTGACCAGGGCCGCGCAAGGTGTGCTCGTAAAGGAGGTGACTGGATGGTCAAGCAGTGGAAGAAAGATACAGTGGCCGAGGTGCAGGAGAAGGTTCAGCGTGCGAAGAGTGTGATACTTGCGGATTTTTGTGGGTTGACGGTGGACGAGATGACGGAGTTGAGGCGGCGGCTGCGGCAAGAGGCGGTGGAGTTTAAGATAATAAAGAATCGGCTGGTAAAGCGGGCGTTGGCAGGAGCGGGTAGTGAGAATCTGGATGAGTACCTCATGGGCCCGACGGCGCTGGCGTTCGGATATTCAGATCCGGTGATTGCCGCGAAGGTGCTCTATGATTATGGGAAGGAAAACAGTAAGCTAGAGATCAAAGGTGGTCTGCTGGAGGGGAAGAAGGCAGATCGGCAAAAGATCGAGATATTGGCGCAGGTGCCACCGCGAGATGAATTGTTCGCACGGCTGATGGGGAGTTTGCAGAGACCTGCACAGAGTCTGGTATGGAGTTTAAAGGCCACGGTATCGCAGCTAGTTTATGCATTGCGAGCAGTGAGCGAGCAGAGAGGCCAGCAGGCAGGCAGATAAGGATTAGAGCCTGGGGGCCAACATTCATGGAGGTGAAGTGAGACATGGCAGAGGGTGTTTTGACAAATGAAGAGATTGTTGAGGCGTTGAAGAAGAAATCGCTATTAGAAGTAAATGAGTTAGTGGAGATGATTGAAGAGGCGTTTGGAGTTACGGCGGCGCCGGTAGCGACAATGGTACCGGGAGCAGCGGCGGCGCCAGTGGAGGAGAAGACAGAGTATACGGTAGTTCTGGCAGAGGTGGGGAAGGAAAAGATCAAAGTAATTAAGGAAGTGCGTGCGCTGACGAATTTAGGGTTAAAAGAGGCGAAGGATTTGGTGGAAGGGGCGCCGAAAGAAGTGCTGAAGGATGTTTCTAAAGAAGAGGCTGAGAGTGCGAAACAGAAGATCGAGGCAGTTGGCGCCAAGGTGGAGCTAACATAGAGAGGTCGAGCGCGCGGAATTAATGGGACAGGGTATGGATGCTGTCCGAATGCAATAGGAAACGCCAGGCTTTTTTTGAGCGCACAGATATTTTCGAGGGGCGAGAAGTAACCCGGGGGTGTCTTCGCGATTCACAAGAGCACGAGACAGAGCTCAATCACGACCAGCCTACCCGTTGACGATCGTATCATCTTAGAGCAAGCAGGCTTTTTGCAGCGACCAACCCGTGCGAGCAGCTGGGCGCAAGGGGTAGAGCTACGCAGAGTAAGGGCATACCGGGATTCTTGAGCGCGAAGGAGGGTGTTAAATGGTGAGTCATGGCACTAAAGATGTTGCGCAGAAGGGGGTTCTTTACTTTTCGCGCATCGAGGAGACCATGGAGATTCCATATTTGCTGGAGACGCAGAGGCAGTCGTACGAAGAGTTTCTGCAGCTAGGAGTGCAACCGGAGGCGCGAGAGAACAGGGGATTGCAGGAGGCGTTTTTGAGCGTATATCCAATCACGTGTGCGGGGAATCCGTCGAGTTTGGAGTTTGTTGAATACACATTCGGGACGCCGAAGTACAATGTGAAGGAGTGTTTGGAGCGGGGGATGACGTATGCGGTTCCGTTGAAGGTGAAGTTGCAATTAATTGTGAGGGAAGTAAATGAAGAGACAGGGGAGAGGGAGATACGTGACATCAAGGAGCAGGAGACGTACATGGGTGAGATACCCCTGATGACAGAGCAGGGGACGTTTATCATAAATGGTGCGGAGCGTGTAATTGTAAGCCAGTTGCATCGTTCGCCGGGTGTAAGTTTTGCATCAAACGTGCATCCGAACGGGAAGACGACGTACTCGGCGCGGATCATTCCATACCGTGGAGCATGGGTAGAGTTCGAGATTGATATCAACAACGTAATGTACGTGATGATAGATCGGAAGAGAAAGATGCCGGCGACGACGTTTTTGCGTGCATTTGGGTACGAGAGCGACGAGGAGTTGGCGCACGAATTTTTTGAGAAAGAGCGGATTGCGATTGATGATTTTGGGAAGGGTGAGACAAAAGTTGCGGATCTGGACCAGTATCTAGGGGAGGAGTTTAATGATACGATAGTGGATCGGAAGACGAAGAAGCGGTTGGTAAAGAAGGGTGCGAAAGTAACGAAGAAGGCGATTGAGGCGCTGCGGGAGTCGAAAGTGAAGGCTGTGAGTCTGGGCGTGGTGAAAGGATATGAGGGGATCATCGGGCGGATTCTGGCATCAGATGTAGAGGACCGTAACACTGGGGAAGTGATAGGGGAATGCTGGGAGCGAGTGACGACGACACTTCTGCGGCGGTGTTCGGAGTGTAAGATTAAGAGGATCGAAGTGGTCAAGGTGGAGCACGAGGAGGGCGATGTGATTCTGAGCACGCTGCAGAAGGATCGTGTGAAGACGTACGAAGAGGCGCTGATGGAATTTTTCAAGCGGCTGCGTCCTGGGAATCCAGTGTCGGTGAGTAATGGACTGCGGTTGGTCGAGGAGATATTTTTCAACGAGAGACGCTACGACCTTGGTTCGGTGGGGCGACACAAGATTAACAAACGGTTCAAGCGCGACGGTACAGCCTCGCTACGGACGTTGATGCGTGAGGATTTGGTGGACGTGATGAAGTACCTGGCGCGATTGCAGCGGGAGCAGATGGGGATAGACGACATTGATCATCTTGGTAACCGCCGAGTTCGGTCGGTTGGAGAGCTGCTGCAAAACCAGGTGCGGATCGGGCTATCAGAGATGGAGAGGACGGCGCGGGAGCGTATGAACGTGGTGGATCTGGAGAATCTGCTGCCGCAGAACCTGATTAATGCGAAGCCGTTGGTAACGGCGATCAAGGACTTTTTCGGACGGAGTCAGTTGTCGCAATTCATGGATGAGACGAATCCGCTGGCGGAGTTGACGCACAAGCGGCGGTTGAGTGCACTGGGGCCGGGTGGTTTGAGCCGAGATCGAGCAGGGTTCGAGGTGCGTGACGTGCATCACACGCACTATGGGCGGATTTGCCCGATCGAGACACCGGAAGGGCCGAACATCGGGTTAATTTCGTCGTTGAGTACGTATGCCCGGATCAATGAGTACGGGTTTATAGAAACGCCGTACCGTAAGGTGCGCAATGGGCGAGTGATGAAGGAACTCGAGTACTTGACGGCGGATATAGAGGATGAATATCGAATTGCGCAGGCGAATGCACCATTGGATGAGAAGGGTATGTTTGTGCTCGATACGGTGCTAGCGCGGTACGGTGGAGATTTTCCGCGTGTGAAGCCATTGGAAGTGGAGTATATGGACGTATCACCGAAGCAGTTGGTGAGTGTGTCGGCGGCGTTGATACCGTTTTTAGAGCACGACGATGCGAATCGAGCGTTGATGGGATCGAACATGCAACGTCAGGCGGTGCCGCTGCTGTTTCTGGAAGAGCCGGTGGTGGGGACGGGGATAGAAGGGAAGGTGGCACGCGATTCAGGGGTATGTGTGCTGGCGCGGCATAATGGGGTTGTGGAACGCGTGACATCGAATGAGATCGTCGTGCGGAGAGAAGACAAGGGGGAGGGTGTATACCGGTTGGAGAAGTTCAAGCGCTCGAATCAGAACACGTGTATCAATCAACGGCCGATAGTAAGTGAAGGTAAGCGGGTGAAGCAGGGGCAGGTGATTGCGGATGGGCCGGCGACGATGAATGGGAATCTGGCGCTGGGTCGGAACGTGCTGGTGGCGTTTATGTCGTGGGGAGGCTATAACTTTGAGGATGCGATACTGATCAGCGAGCGTTTGGTGAAGGATGACACATTCACGTCAATACACATCGAGGAGTTCGAGATAGATGCGCGTGACACGAAGTTAGGCAGGGAGGAGATCACGCGCGACATACCGAACGTGAGCGAGGATGCGTTGCGTAAGTTAGATGAGAATGGGCTGGTATACATTGGATCAGAGGTACGGCCGGGAGATATTCTGGTGGGGAAGGTAACGCCAAAGGGCGAGACGGAGTTGAGTTCGGAAGAGAAGTTGTTGCGTGCGATTTTTGGAGAGAAGGCCGGGGATGTGCGGGACGCGTCGTTGAAGGTGTCACCGGGGACGAGTGGGATAGTGATAGATACCAAGGTATTCTCGCGTAAGGAGCGCGGGGCAAAGACGGAGAGGGAAGATAAGGCGAGGATAGCGGAGGTAGAGGCAGAAAAGGATCGGCAGTTGAATGAGATACGGGAGCAGTTTGATAAGGACTTGAAGCAGAGTCTGAAGAGATTAACGAAATCGGTGGTGAATTTTGAGACAGGGGCGGTGGAGTTGAAGTCGGGTAGTCGGATCACGGAGAAGGCGCTGCAGTACATCAAGCAGAGTTTGCGAACGGGGATGTTGCCAGTAGATGGGGCGTGTGGAGCTGAGGTAAAGAAGTCGTATCAATCTTTAGTGGCGCGAGAGAACGAGATTGAGGATACTGCAAAGAACAGGATAGATCGGATAAAGACAGGGGATGAATTGCCGCCAGGGGTGATCGAGGTGGTGAAGGTATACGTGGCGACGAAGCGGAAGATTTCGGTTGGTGACAAGATGGCGGGCCGGCATGGGAACAAGGGAGTGATAGCAAAGATTCTGCCGGAGGAGGATATGCCGTTTCTGGCGGATGGGACGCCGGTGGATATTGTGTTGAATCCGCTAGGGGTGCCATCGCGAATGAATGTAGGTCAGATTTTGGAGACTGGGTATGCAAATGCTATCGCCGGTATTTGACGGAGCGCATGAGGATCAGATAAGGGAGTTGTTGCGTAAGGCGGAGCTGCCGGAGTCGGGGGAGACGATCCTCTATGATGGTCTAACAGGGGAGGCGTTTGATACATCGGTGACAGTGGGTTACATTTACATGATGAAGTTGGCGCATCTGGTGGATGACAAGATGCATGCGCGGTCTATCGGGCCATATTCGTTGGTGACGCAGCAGCCGCTTGGGGGAAAAGCGCAATTTGGGGGTCAGCGGTTTGGTGAGATGGAGGTATGGGCGCTTGAGGCGTATGGTGCGGCATACATGCTCCAAGAGTTGCTGACGGTGAAGTCTGATGATGTGAATGGACGGGCGCGCATTTACGAGTCTATAGTGAAGGGTCAGAACAGTCTTACGCCCGGGATTCCAGAGTCGTTCAACGTGCTGGTGAAAGAGCTGCAAAGCCTCGGGCTGAATATGCAATTGTTGACAGAGGAGGAGATAAGGCCGGAAGAAGAGGAGCAGACAGAGTCGTTTTTAGATAAAGGTGATGAGGACGAGGAAGAGGATTTTCTGGGTGAGGAGGAAGAGGAGGAAGAGGAGGAAGAGGAGGAAGAAGAGGAAGAAGAGGAAGAAGAAGACAGTGAGGAGGAGGAGAAGAGCGAGGAGGATGACTGAGTGGTGGATGAGGGTTTTTAGTGACTTAAAGGAT
>CAYVXD010000158.1:0-8552 GCA_964454265.1 uncultured Candidatus Sumerlaeota bacterium
AATAGTAGGGTCGTCAATCCCTCGTATGGTATATTCTTTCCAGTAATCTTTAATTGCACCCTCCGCCTCTCCTCGCTTCATAACTTTATACACCATGCCTGTAGGCTTCATAACATAGTCCTCAATGCCAGCCATGTCAGGTTTTTGAAAGTAGTAAACAGGGCGTTCATTATCCTTTATGAGAGCATTCTCAATATCAATCCTGGTAGGCCGAATTATGTTTCGTTCCTTGGCAAAATACTCCTTTAGCACCTCAGGGCCTATGTTCCCATAAAGGTCGGCAATAATGACGTCTGGCCGTTTCCCTTCTATCTTCTGAACATAAGCAAGGGGGAAGGCCTGATAATCGCCCGCTGTATAGACAATTGCATTCTTGTCCAGGGTTTTCAGGGTATTAATAGCATAGTCATACCCGAAGAAATAGTGACTTCGATCATTTTGAAAGTAGTTCCTTTTGATAAGGATTAAAGGAATAAGGAAGATTAAGGCGTAGATAACGTAGATGGAAATCTTTTTAACGCGAGGCTGGGTGGAGCCAAGTAGGGCCGGAGCTCGCTGCATTATGAATGCCAGGCCGAAAGCAATCGAGATGGCGCACATTATGTATGCCGGTATATAATAGACCTCAACACGCAGCAAATTCTCTCTGTCATAGCGAAATTGAAGGAGATAGGTTAACAGAAATCCATTGGCAAGGAAAATGAGTACGCTTAAGATAGCCAGGCGCCGGTGTTTTTTAAAGAATGGCCACAGCCCGAGCAGGCCAATCCATAGAATATATATGGGGAATTGATCCTCCAGTTCCTTCAGGAAATTGCCAAAGAATCTTAATTTCGTTTTTATACCTACCTTCTCTGCGAATTCTAACCCCCGGTATTGTGTTCTCCTGACATGTTTGAAAAAGCGCTCTGGCGACGAGGGATCGCCCCAGTTCATTGGTGGGGATTTTGAAGCTCTTATATACAAGGAAGAGAAAATGCTCAAACCAAGGAATGCCAGAAAAGCCATTAAATAGACCAGTCGCCGGTTGTATAATATCGTTCGGTTTACCCATAGAATATAAATAGCGTATACGGGTACCAGGACTAGCATCATATAATGATTGGTCACCGATAAACCAAAGACCAGGGCAAAGACCAGAAGATATTTATTTGCGCCGGTTTCGCCCCATTTCAGAAGCAAGAAAAAGCAAAGTATGGTAAAAAAGGCGTTCAGGGAATAAACTTCTGCAATAACCGCTTGTGACCAGAAAGTACTGGAAAATGCCAGTATGAGACTGGCGGCAAAAGCTACTAACTTATTTCCCACTAATTTGTAAATGGTAACAAAAAGCAAAACTATTGTAAGAGAGGCAAAGAAAGCGGACATTAAATTTATCCGATAGGCTAAATTATTGATCGGAAGAAAAGAAAATAATTTTCCGAGCATTATCCAGATTGGGTAACCTGGTGGATGTGGGATACCGAGTGTTACCGCAGCAGTGATAAGCTCTCCACTGTCTTCGGCGGTAACTGTGGGAGCAAGTGTCAGGAGGTAAATGGAAAGGGAGATGAGAAACACGAGCGCGGCCAGCAGCCAGATATTTTTGAGAGGCGTTAGACCTGACTCAAGATTGGGCTTTATTTCAGGCAAGCGTGGCTTTATGTATAGCTGCTGTTTTCTTAACCATCGCGATATGACGGTAGGTGAAGTCTTTAAATGTGCTGCTATACTTTCAATGTCCAAAGAGGGATATTTCTTTGAGATATATTCTTGCTCTTTCTTGCTCAGAGTATCTACTTTCCTCCTGATTCTTAAAAAACCCACTGCCAATAGTCCCGACCAGCAAAGCAAGGATGCTATTGTCAGGAAGAGACTGGCCTTGTAATAAAAACGCGGCTGATAGCGAAAATCGATTTGATGAGTTCCAGCGCTCACTGCTATGCCCATAAATGAATGCGCAATGGGCAACACCTTCTTTTCGATGTTATCCACAAAGCATTTCCAGCCGGGATAGAAAGACTCACTTATCATCAAGAGAGTAGTATCTTCCGCCTCCAGAGAAACTCTTATTAAACCGGATTTGGGCCGGTTCCATTTTACACGAAATTCAACTGCAGGGACATCAGATAAGGCAATCTCATCTCGCCGCACCATGTTGAAGAATTTTCCGGGGAAGTTCTCTTCTAAAACCTTGGCTGCTCCTGACTCTGCAATTTCACCATTCCAGAGTATATAATCAAACCGGCTGAGTTCCTCTAATGAATACTTGGGAACTGAATCAGTGGATTCTGTTATTAAAGCGATGTCTTTCTGATTAAGGTAAGAGATTAGCGAGAACAACTCCGGCTCTGTTTTCCCGAAGTAAATCGCTTTTTGAGAGTAGACCTGCACGTGTGGTCTAAACCGCGTGTTGAGAAAAACCCTGAATCGACCATAATCATAGACCTTTGGGAATACCTCGGATTCGGGAAAATCAGGAGATTCTGCCTTGTCATCGATAATGTATTTGATGTTGGAAATCCCTGCGAGATGTGCTGCCTTCTCAAAATCTTCACCTCCCCATAATATGGGATAAAGATTACGGAAAATGAAAGTTGCAGACCTTTCAGGGGCATCCCAGTTAAGCCAATACCAGCTTGAAGGCTTGTTGGAATATATTGCGCCCATGTCGGTCAGAGGGCTATAGGACTCAATACTCAAGGTTCTACAGAGCTCTTCATCCTGGCCGATATGTTCATAGGCGAGTTTCATCTCATCGAAAGATTCTAAAGGTACTTGGCGAGAGAAGAATTCTTTGTAGGGATAGAAATCTATAATGAGCAGTAACAGTACAAGGCTGCACAAGGAGTAATAGTGGACCGGCCTGGAAAAGAAATTCTTTATGGTGAACACGGAATAGGCGACCAAAACCGATAGCGCAAAAATGCTCGGGGTGAAATAGAACCATCTAGGATCTCTCATATTGGAATAAAGGGGCACCAGCTCGCGCAAGAACATAAATGGTTTGAAGAAAAGCAAGGCGATCAGTGCAACAGGAACGAGGATCGCTAGCCAGAGCCATTTTCTCCTTACCTGGGACTCTCGGTGCTTGGATATGCAGAAAGCTATCAGGCCAACTAAAGCAAGGGCTCCAATGATGACTATGGTCAGGAATGCACTTCTAAGTTCGGGCATGAATTCTAGGAGGTCGCTGAATCCTTGATAAATAGAGACCGGTCCAAACGAGAGCCAAATACCGCTTAGAAGAATAATGACGAAGACAAAAAGGTAGCCTTTGTTTTGCTTGCTAAACAAGCCGCTCAGAACAAGAATGAGTGGCAGAATACCAATATACAGCGTGCCCTTAAAAAGGGTCATAATCCGTGGCAATTGAGGAAGGCTTTCCAATAGGGCTCCCTGGCGGTCAAACAGATAGAGTGGATTTCTAAAAGAAAAGTCCTCTATGGCTCGAAGAACATATCCAGGATCAAAGAGGTTGTGATATTTTTTCTCAAAGATGATAGGGATGATAAAGAACGATGCCAGGCCGATAACAATCGCCAGAATTGCACCGCTTACGAGAATATTATCTCTTATGTCATTCTTTGATATGTTTGATCCAAAGCCGCTCTTGCCCCTGGCCTTAAATGTCTCGTATACGAATATTAATAAGAGAAATGGGAAAGTGGCAAAAGAGCCCTCGTTATTGGTCCATAATCCCAGAAAGATTAGGCCGGCAGCAACGCAGGCACTCTTCAGGTCTTTATATCTTAGCGCTTTTATATACCAGCAGAATATCAATGGTACGAACACATAGAATAACGAGACTTCATAATGGCCATGCAGGGCGGTCTCCAAAATATATACAGGGTGGAGTGCATAGCAAATTGCCGAGAGCAGAGCCGCCTCTTGATTTCTTAGAAGAAAATAAACAAAATAGTACATGCTCCACCCGGCAAGGATATGAAAGAGAACCAGCGTAATTTTGAGAGCGGCGAGTTCGCCCAGGAAACCGAAGGGAAAGGCCGCCAAAAAACCGAGGAACTTGCTGATAATCAGGATTCTTGAACCACCATTAAACCAGTGCGGATTCCACAGATAGGACCAGTCGGGCGGGAAAATGCTTTTCTTAATGTCCCAGAAGCAGCTAACGTTCCCGGGAAAATCTCCCCCTGGCAGAGCAACATCCAGCCATCCCTTAACGAAAAACAAAACCAGAAATACTATCAAACCGAGGTCGAGGTACAGGGGACGAGAAGTTTCTCCCTTAAGCCCTGCACGATGTCGGTGGGTTCGCTTATCTGGTAGCTTATGCATATGCAGTGAATCAGCTCTCATCATCAGCAGGCGTTGTTTGGTAGCTGCTCATAAATGTTTTCACACTACGACATTGATGCAGTCAATGGAAAAATCGTGGGAAAAGACAAGGGAAGATTTCAATCACTTTTGGAAACAGACGCCTTGCTAGCATTATCAAGCATGGAAGATGAGAAGTGGAAATAAATAACCAGCGGATGATGGTATTGATAACAATTCTGGCTGGTTTTAGGCAAAAAGGCTTAAGAGAATTCGGAAAAGCAGCGGAGATCTCCGCTGATGCGAAGGAAGTTTTAAATAATCTGGGCAGTGCCTGTGCTGAGAACGAGCTCTACGATGAGGCAATTATGTATTTCAGCCGCGCTCTGAGAATCGACCCGGAGTATCAGATGGCCAGAGATAATTTTATCAGCAGCTCGGCAAATAACGCGGCCATAGCCTAGCAGCAATTTCCAGCGAGGGTAATAGCGAGATTAAGACCAGCTATAAGACAGATAAAAGAACTCGTGCGGCTACAGATCAATACGCCAAAGGCCGGCACATTAGCGCAGCCGCCAGGATAACTCCTACTTATCACCGATGTGTCGCAATTAGCACGCGAGGATACATAAGCTATTAAAGGCATGTGCTGGCTGGCATCATTCTTCAGCCAGCTGGACGCCTGATCCCTGGATACCACCTTACTCCATGATTTAATGGATGTAGCTTTTCACAAACGGATATTCTTCTTGCCATCTTTTTAGATGGGCTTTATATTCGGCTGTTTTCTTCATGAGTTGTGCTTCTTCGTAAGTTTTTTGCAGCCATAGGTCGTAATGGTATCCTTCTATTCCGGAATTAAGAACATATTCAGCGGCATTTATGATCAAAGAAAAATAAAAATCACAGTCAATCTGCATATTGCTCTCCTGCATTGTCCATTTCGCAAATCCATATTGCTCGAGAGCTAGAATCGGAGCGTAAAACACGTTTTTATCAGCTTTTTCATAATATGCCATTTCTTTTGTTATCCAAGCAATGTCACTTGTTAAACGAGGATGTTCCTCAGAAAGTTGAGGCAGCATTGCTTTGTATCTTTCAAGAGCATCTGCATTTTTTGCCGCCTTCAAGACAGATGACAGGGGGTATATATAGCTTCTTTCTTCCTGTTTTCTCACTAATTTATATAGAGATGAAATAGCCAAGCTCAATCCTTCGGTCGTAAAACCAGCCTCTATCAAAAGGTTTGCTTTACTTTTTTCCACTGAAAAAAGAGTTAGACTCTCTAGCGAAACTGAATATGATTCTTGAATCTGTAAAAATTCTTCAAGAAATTTCATTGCCTTAGCTGGACTATGGATCCTTATATAAAAATATCCCATCGATGAGCAAAGATACATTAATGTCTTGGAATCACATGCTCCACTATTTTGGCATTGCACAATTCCAAGCTCAGCTTTTTCATAAAAGTGCATAGCCGCTTCAGTGCAGGCCGGCACGTACATCAAGTAAGCCTTATTAATATTTCCCTTATCCTTTGAGTGACTAATTATTTGCTCAAGATGATGGAGAATTTCATCTGTAGTTGATAATTCATCGCCCTTTTTTAATTTTTCAACCTTTGAAAAGTGATATTTGTCGCCTTTATATACTTCCACACGCTTGGCTCCTAGGAATATGCAAATAATTAGCAATACAAAGAGGACAGACCTTTTGCTATAAGCCATTGCTTGCTACCTCCGAGTGCATTCTTCATCATTTTATTTGTGCTATGAGCCTAAATGGAGCTATTAAATTCATATAACATCCCCAATAAGATCAGCGGCCTTTTCGAGGCACTTTCCTATGTCTGAACAACGCCCTGCTTCCTCTTGAGCTATGCTCTTATTTAATTCTACTATCATTGCTTCTAATTTTAGATTTTGGTCGTTAGTTGAACCATCTTTCGCCTCTTGACATTTCTTTACGCTTTCCTTTTTCGATTTTATCGACCTTGATGCATCCTCAAGTTTACAGCACGCTTCACCCAAATCCGCAGCGTCCTTTCCTGTGTCTACACCCTTTTTGACTTTCTTTCCACCGCCGAAAACCTTTTTTATGCAGCGCCCTATTTCTTTTATTATCTTTTTTATCCCTATTTTGCCATTAATATCATAATTCCCAATTGGATTATTGTCTAGGTATGAATATTGGTATTCGTAAATAGGCGCCAAATCCGATTTTTGGACAAATCTTCCTAATTTCGGATCATACCAACGGGCCCAGAAGTAGTAGAGGCCGATGTCGGTGTCGTATTCTTTGGTGGTGAGGTGGTAGCCGGATTTGTCGGCGGAATCCCACAGCTGCTTTATCTGCGCCGCAGAGAGATTCGTGTCGTATACGGCTACCGAGTCGATCTTTCCGTCGTAATATTCAGTAAAGGGTGACTCGTCACCGTCCCAGCCGATGCCGAAATTCTCTCCAGTGTCATAAAGCCCTTCATACGTGTCGCTCGTATCATCCTCCCCGTTCACATAAACCTCCATGCTATCCTTCTCCCCCATTGCATCAAATGTGGCTGCAATAAGATACCATTTACCCGTGGAGAGCGTCGTAGTGCCAATTGCCTCATATGGATTTTCAGGATTGAAATACCTATAGAGCTGCAAGCAAACTTTGCCGTCCTTAACGCCAAATCGCCAGCCCCGCGCCTCTTCCGGCATATCAGGAGTGTAGTTGGTCGCCACGGGGTGAAACCCGCTCGTAGAATCTATCTTCACCCACGCTGCCACGCTGAACGAATCCTCTATGTTCGGCCCTGAATTAAAGCTCACCTTATCATCCGTGCCGTCAAAGCTGAGACTGTACGAGAACCGCCGGGTAGTCCAGCTTGCCCCTGAGATCGTGCCATCGTTATTACCGGACGTGCGGTCATTGGTTGTCGAGCCTGAGCCTTCAGGAAAATCGTACGCTGCGATCGGAGAATGCATCTCGACCCGGGCGAAATCCTCCTGCGTGCGCATGACGTTGCCGAAGCCCTCCTGATCGTTGTCCACCAGGGCCCGACCATTGCTATCCGTCAGGTTCATCACGTTCCCCAGATGGTCATAATGATAGAATCTCTTCGTCCCGCTGTCATTGCAGGCGATGATATTTGAGATCGGGCCTCCGGCAAGGGCATACTTTTTATCCGTAGACCAGCTGCCACCACTCGGTTTTTTCTTCTCCAGTAATACCCGGATCCCGTCATAATAGTAGAGTCTCTCATTGTTACTCGCATCTTTTCTTATGATTCTCCTGCCCATAGCATCGTAAGTAAACGAGGCTTTCGTAGCAGACGGGCTGGCAACTTTTGTCATACGGTTATCATAACTATAGAAGTACGTCAACTGTGTTGTACCGCCCTTACTCTTTTTTGTCAAACTACCGTTAGCATCGTAAAGAAAGCTATAGCTGTCGCCCGGGCTTTCGCTGGAAGATGTTAATTGATTCAGGTTGTTATGGCTATTGGTAGTGGTAACGGTCTGTGAGCCATCGTAATTTACCATCTTCGTGCGGTTACCCACCTTGTCATATTGATACGTGTAATAGTAAACATTACCAGCGTCAGACTTCTTATACTCACTGGTAAGCTGGTTCAGGTCATCATATGCGTATTCTTTCCTGAGCCACTGGTGCATTTCTACGTTGTCCAGGTCTACCCGGGTAACGTTGGAGACCTGATCGTAGGAGTAGGTAAACTTTGACAGGGGATTCGTTGCTACGTCATAGTTTTCGAGAGAAGAAATGCGGCCCATGCTATCATAGGCATACTTTGCATAAGCGCTGTTTGAGTAGCAGAGCCTGGTCAACCTGCCGTAGGAATCATAGGTATAGCTGCCCCAGGCATCAGGATGATTTACCTTGGTCAGACGAAATGAGCCGAATCATACTTATAGTGGCTAACATTTTAGAGCAAATCCGAGCTGATGCGAAAGAAGTCTTTAACAATCTGGGCAGTGCCTGTGCTGAAAAAGAGCTGTATGATGAGGCGATTATGTATTTCACTCGGGCTCTGAAAATTGACCCTGAATATCAAATGGCCAGAGAGAATTTAGAAAAGCTTCATAAGCAGCTCGACAAATAACCTCTTAAAGTCGGGTCTGGATAACAGAACAACTGCTGATTAATAGAATCGAAAGACGTACAAGTATTTTAACCATTGATACGTTGCCAACTTATATTTTTGAGCGTGTGCGAAAATGATGCGCAGCCATTATAATAATGAGTTCACTCTAAAAAGGTCCTGCACCGTAAAAATAGTTGTAAGCACTTGC
>CAYVXD010000159.1:0-3989 GCA_964454265.1 uncultured Candidatus Sumerlaeota bacterium
CGCAAAGTCGCAAAGAGAACAGGAACTTTGCGTTCTTGGCGTCTTTGCGAGAGATATAGCATCTGTTATTATTGAGCCCAATTATTAATAGCATTGCACTTTCTTATTCCGAATTTTAAACGTAGTATACGTCGTGCTGTCGTAGTTTGACATTTACTTTTATTATGTGCTATCAATCATTTCCTGTCCCTGATGTAGCCTCTGGGGCCGATTAACAGTTAAAAATCGCCAAGAATGCCAAGAAGTGCTAGTGGAACATCTAATTATATTTTGACTTTTCGGGGCGTGTTCTTTAGGGTAGCGTGTGTTTCGTTCGCAGGATTTTTGCGTCCAATATTGTGAGGGGAGAATGATTTTTTTGTTCAACGTGAGAGGATGCGTGTGAAGCTGGTAGATAAATTTAAGATTGTATGTGCGATTGCGGGGCTGGTGTTCAGTTTCGTGCCTATGGCGCTATACGCTGATCTGCGTGTGACGGCACGAGCAGGGTTTGATGGTTATTATACGCCGGGCGCGTGGACACCTGTTCATGTTATTGTTGAGAATTTTCCGGATGTGGCGAAGGGCGAGACAGAAGTAGAAGATTTTGAGGGGCGGTTAACGGTGCGGGCAGACGACAGTGTGCAAGCGCGTATGATATTCGTTCGTGAGGTTAGCATTCCGCGTCACTCGCGCAAGCACTTCTGGCTGTACGCGAAGTTTCCCCGCACCGGTCAGGATCACAAACTCGAGCTTAGCACGCCGCGTGAGAAAGTCGTACTGGAGCAGAAACTCGATCTCACGGCGCTGAAGCCCAATATGGCGCTGGTGGTGATTGCATCCGCCGGCGGAGACCCGCTTTATCTCCCGACAATTGCTGAAGCACCGTACTATCAGACTGTGGTCATTGCGCCCGGCGAGCTGCCGGACGAGTGGTATGGCTACGACGGCGTGGGCATGGTCGTTATACCACGCTACCAGACGAACATGTTTTCCGCAGAGCAGGAGAAGGCATTGACGCGCTGGGTGGAAACTGGAGGAGAGCTGTTGGTTCTTGGCGGGATGAATTCGGCGACGTATCGTGGTAGCTTCATTGAGCCTCTTTTGCCAGTGGTGATTCACGGGAATAGGCCCATGGAAATACAGGAAGGCCGGTTATGGGCGGTTGAAACGGAATCATCTGCTGCCACTCGAATTCTGGTTGATGATGTAGAGGTACGGGCGGGCACTGTAGTAAGCGAAGCGGAAGGGACGCCGGTGGCAGTGTATGGCCAGCACGGTCGAGGTGCGATCTGGTACGTCGGGCTGGACTTCCAGAATCGCGAGATGCTCGACGTTGATGTGGCGAACCTGATCTGGCGTGCGATTCGACCCGTGAAACCGCTGAACGACAAGGCAGCGGATGCGTGGGACGAATTTTTGCAGAAGGTAGATTTCGGACTTGGCGGGGCCACGCGACTGCCGAATGTCGGTCTGATTGGGCTTATCCTAGTTTTCTACATACTGGCCATCGGACCATTGAATTATGTCCTCCTGGGCCAGAAAAAGCGTCTGGAATTTGCCTGGATTACCGTGCCAGCTATCGCGATAGTCTTTGCTGCAGGTATATATCTCATGGGGTATCTGACAAAAGGCGGCAATCTCATTGTGCGTGAATACAATGTGGTATGGGCGAAGTGCAATTCGCGCTACGCGCTGGTTGATTCGCTGGTCGGCCTGTTTTCGCCAAAACGAGCAACCTATGCAATCCAAACTCCGGAACGAGCTCAGACGCTGCTGGAGTTCGTGCAGTGGGATACCGCGCTCGGTCGTCGGTCTCGGGGCCCCTACGCCGGTACTTATAGGCGCAGCGGTTTGGGGTTCATTGGCCCTGAAATAGAAAGCCCAACCGAGGTGATTGAAAAAGGGGCGCGCATGCGGCTTGAAAACAAACGCATGGAGCAGTGGACCCTTGACTTTTTTGAATCACAGCGCGTGCGTGACCTTGATGGGATGATTGAAGGATCGCTCCTGTGGTCAGGAAACTCGCTTGTGGGGAATCTGGTTAATCACACGGGCACGGATCTTCACGAAGTTTTTCTGGTTCTTGGTCGTTACGGTTATCCTTTGGGCGACTTCCCGGTCAATGGAACGCAGCACATTGCGGTTCCCGACGTAGCAGCAGCGGTCAAAGGCAGGAGCGGATTTCAGCGGCTCGAAGTGTTGCTCTCGCATATCCCGAGTAGCGTCTCGCAGGGTAAGGCGTCAGATCAACAACATCCAGCGCCGCGCATGCTCGATGCAACAGCTCAAACAGTTATGGCAAGCTTGTCAGAAGCTATTCCGCTTCGTTCCTTTTCTCTGTGGTCTGGACGTGTTTATCTGATCGCCTTTAGCGCTGATGCTGAAGCCGGGCTCCGCTTGAACAGCCGTATCCATGTCTGCTCGGAGCACACCATGGTGCTGGCAGAGATACCGGTGCGAGGCGCAGAGGCTGGTTTCGCAGTCCCCTTTGAATGCGCGCTCGTAAAAGTTCTTGCATTGGGCGATTCTGGTATGGGGTTTTCTGCGGGGAGATCTCTGGAAATCATGTCTACTAAACTTATCGTATCGGCGCAATTGCCCTTTGCTCCGGATTGGCTGACGCTCCAGGACCTGAGGGTGCAGAGCGACTTTACATGCGGCATGAACCAGACGCTTGAGTTTTCCGCTTATAATGTGGCAAAATCCCGCTGGGATAGGCTTTCGCTAGCGACGACAACGCCCTATCAGCTTTCGCCTGCACAGGAGTATGCAAATCCGATCAACGGAACAGTAATTTTTCAAATTTCTTCGCAAGCGCCACCCGCTACAGGATACGTATATACAACTGCGTCTCAAATTAACACATTCCAGGTTGAGTTTACGGGCCACGCAGCTCTTAAGAAAGCAGAACCATGATTGAGATCCACGGCGTTACCAAGCGATTCAAGCATGTTGTAGCGGTGAAGGAACTGGAGCTTACGGTTCGTGAGGGTGATATTTTTGGCTACATCGGCCCAAATGGGGCGGGCAAGACGACAACCATTCGGATTCTGGCGACCCTGCTTCGGCCTGACGAAGGCTATGCAACCATTGGAGGCTATAACATTCTCACGCAGCCATTGAAGGTGAAGCGCGTCATCGGCTATATGCCCGACTTTTTTGGCGTGTATGACGATATGAAGGTTTGGGAATACATGGACTTTTTCGCCAGTGCATACAAGGTAGAGCGATCGAAGCGCAAGAAGGTCATTGACGACATCCTGGAGCTCACAGATCTGATCGGGAAGCGTGAGGAATACGTGGATGCGCTGTCGCGCGGCATGAAGCAGCGGCTGTGTCTGGCTAAGACGCTGGTGCATGATCCCCAGGTGCTGTTGCTCGACGAGCCGGCCTCGGGTCTGGACCCCCGGGCTCGCATTGAATTCCGTGAACTGCTCAAAGAGCTCCAGCGGATGAACAAAACCATTCTGATCTCGTCGCACATTCTCACGGAACTTTCCGACTTCTGCAATACCATCGGGATCATCGAGCAGGGGGAATTGTTGTGCAGCGGTGATGTCAATGTAATCATTGATCAGTTGCAAGGGGCACGGGTAGTGGAAGTCAAAGTCAGGGAGGATGCAGAGCATGCTGAGGAAGTCCTTGTTCAGCACGCCTCAGTGACCCGGGTGCACAGGGAGGGGAATCAGCTGGTAATAGAGGTGCCGCTTAGCGTTGAGGACACGTCATTCGTCACTGAACTCCTTGTGAGAAATGGTATCAAAGTGGTCGGTGTGCAAGAGACTGCAGCTGACCTTGAGGACGTCTTTATGAAAATTACCAAGGGTGAGGTGCAATGAGGATAGTCTGGCGCCTGAAGATGCAACGATCGGGAAGTAGTTTAATATAGGGGAATTGCAGGAGGTCTCAGGAATCAGAAAGATGGAGCGGAAACCAAATCAAAAAGACAACACAAAACAAGAACACAAACAACAAAAATAGCGCAAAATCCCAAGACTCTTAAACAT
>CAYVXD010000159.1:3999-8478 GCA_964454265.1 uncultured Candidatus Sumerlaeota bacterium
TTTGGATTGATGCTCTATGTCGCGCTCATGAGTCTGGTGGCATACTTGGTTCTGTATTTTGCGACCAAGGGTGTGTCTCATGCACAGCCTCAGCAGATGCTGAGGCGGTTGAGTGAGATCGGGCAGGCACTCTTTTACACCGTGGTGGTCATCCAGGGATTTCTGGTGTTAATTATTGCCCCTATGATCACGTCGGCGATGACCACGATGGAAAAGGAGAAAAAGACGTTTGAGTTTTTGCGGGTGACGCCTATAAAAACGGGTTCCTACGTGCTCGGGGGTTTGGTGTCAACACTGCTCTATGTGCTACTGGCATTACTCTGCGCTCTGCCTGTCATCAGTATCTCGTTTTTGTACGGAGGGATTGGGCTGGAATATGTGCTGGCGAGTTTCGGTATCCTGTTAGGGAGTGCGCTAATCCTCTCGTCAGTCGGGTTAGCGATCTCGAGTGCGAAGGAGAAAACGCGCACAGCACAGGGGATGACGGTTGTCATTGTGATGTTTGTATTTATGTTTGGATTGGGTGGATTGCAATGGCTTTTCCACTCCATAAGCCGGATGAGGGGCACACGGCTTTTTTTTCTCAGTAGGCAGATTCAATTTTTCGGCACGTCGGTGCCGACATGGATTTACTGGGCCTGCGTGGTGGGTTTGATCTCGGCATTTGTGCTGATTATTGCGGCACGCAAACTGTATAATACCGATGCGCGGGCATTTTCATACCAGCAATTTTTTATATTGTTTCTGATGGCAATGTTTCTCGTGTTGGGGGCCGTCTGGCACGACCTGAGCGAAGGAACCTTTCTGGCGTTTCTGCTAATTTCTTTTGCTTTACTGTTCGGTGCAGTATTGACATTTTCAGTTGGCCGGATGGAGATTGGTGATGACGTCTGGCGCTTGAAACGGCGGTATCCGTGGTTGCGCAGAATGGACGAGAGCGTATGGTATCTCCTGGGCCTGCTAGCGGTCTGGGTGATGATCAGCTCTATATGGGCAGGGGCGGCGCACGCACGGAGCCCGCGTTTCGAACCGATCACTTGCGTGGCACTCTTTTGTGCGCCACTGTTCTTTTTAATCGTGTGCGGCCGACTGATATCAGGAATGGTGGCCGCGCGGCGGTTTGGCGTGCGCTTGCTGTTTGGGATCGCAGCCCTGCTTTTTCTCGTGCTTCCCTTGGTAGCAGTTATGGTTCAGGAAGCGACTCGAAGCGAAAGCGTCATGCTTGAGGTACTTCGGCAGCTCTCGCCATTTTTTGTTCTTCCTGAGTTAATGGGGGATCGGCTGATGTGGGGATGGGACAGGTCGCTTATATTTTTTGGCCCCGGGGTATTTACGAGTGCCGTATACTTGATTGCGGGTTTGTCCGTGGCTCTCCTGATGGGCGTCCTTACCAAAGCAAAGAATGCTAAGCGTGACTTTCATTATGAATTTCCGGTGTGAGGAATATGGATCGTCTGGCACATGTGCTTAAACAGGCTCGGTGGCGTCTGAACGCAGTGGCGCTTGGCGAAGGGATACTAACGGGCGTATTTTTTGGGGCGCTGGTGGCACTGGGAGCAATGCTGGCTGACAGATTTTTCTCCTACAAGATTGATCTGCGTATTGTAGGCGCAGTTATTGGAGCTGTCATTGTTCTGAGCGGTGTGGTGCGATTGGTGCGTCAGTGGTGGAGCGAGTTTGAGGCAGCCGCGAAGATTGATTCGCACTTTGGACTTAAAGAACGGCTAACAACCGCCTATTGGCTTCGGGAGCGAGACGAGCCATTTGCCACAGCCGTTTACAGCGATGCGGTTTTTCACGCCGAGCGGGTTGATCCCCGACGTGTGGTGCAATTGCGTGTGCCACGGCTGGCGGTTCTGACGCTTATTCCCCTGCTTCTCCTGGGGTGCGCAGCTCTCTTTATTCCGCGGATGGACTTACTTCATCGCGAGCGACGGGCTCTGGCAAAGGCCGAGGAGCAGCAAGCAGTACGTCGCGAGGGCGAGAGCTTATCGCGGCTTCAGGAACAGCTCGACCAGCTCGCTAAGGAACGACAGCTGGTTCACACCCGAAAGGCCGCGGAGGAGCTAAAACGCCTGACACGGGAATTTAGGGAAAAGACGCCGAAAGCCAAGCAGGCCATGGCAAGAATCTCTTCTTTGACTGAGCGACTGGAGCGCGAAAAGGAGACCTTGGCCAGAGAACGAGATGGCACTGGGATCCGCTTGAATACGCAGATGAGGCTCAAGCTGGCTGAAGCGCTGGGTCAAGCTCTTGCGAAAGGTGACCATGCGAAAGCCCTCCAAGCGATGGCAGAGTTACAGGAAAAATTGAAAACAGGGGCACTATCGCCAGAGCAGGTGGAGCGGCTCGCAAAAGAACTGGCACAGTTGAGTAAAGCCCTTGCCGACAATCCAAAGCTTCAGGAGGCATTGCTCAAGGCAAGCCAGGCGCTGGATGCGCAACAGCTCAGCGAGGCGTTGCAGAAGCTTGCGCTAAGCTCAGAGATGCTGGCACAACTGGAGGCCCTGGCTCAGGATGCAGCAAACCTCGAAGCCCTTCTTGCGGCGCTGGAAGAGGCAAAGCAGCGCATTGGCGAAAGGAGTTTTGATGAGGGCAGAATGGCAGGAATGTCTGCTGAGGAGCTAGCGCAGGCCTTGAGAAGTCGTTCTGGTACTTGCCCGGGGTGTGGGTATCAGCTCGGCCCTGGGGCAGGGTCGCGGTGTCCGATGTGTGGTGCAGCATTGAGCCCAGAAGCCGGGCCGGAGTATGGCGTTGGAACAAGTAGGAGCGAACAAGCGGGCTACGATGCACAACAGGAAGCGGAGCTGCTCCAGCGGCTTTCCCAGCGAGAATCGAGTTGGGACGAAGAATTCATAAAGAGTTTCGATCCAAAGGAACGAGCGGTGCAGACGTTTGGGGCGCGCGTTACAAGCCAGATCGGCCCGGGCCATCCGGATGCAAGCATTGATGTTCCGGGTGCCCCACGCCGGGAAGCGCTGTCAGTCGAGGCGCGGGAGGCGTTTCTCAGCTATCGCGAGACGCAAAAGGATGCGATTTCCAGAGAGCCGATTCCATTAGGCTACAAAGAGTACGTAAAGCGTTACTTCGATTCACTGGATGTCGCACAACCTGCCGAGAAGGGCGATACTGAACGTGCTGGCGAACCCGTTAATCCATAGGCATCATACGCTTGCAAGCGGCTTTTATCGAATTTCGCATCAATAAAGGAATGTCCTATGCCCCTTAAGGCCTGATTTTAACCCGATCGCTGAACTTTCGTGGTGTCCTAATCTGATTTGTTGTGTTCTGTTTGTTTTTTGCAGGGCTGTTATATTTAGCGCCCTTCCTAATACTTTTGCCTGGCCAAAATGCTGCAGAATTGCTTTACTTCATTGCAATGTTGGTTTTTGTAGGGGCGATCCGCCGCGGCGGGCCGCCCATGGGCGGGGTAACCCCGCCTGAGGCGGGTAAACCCCGCCCCTACGTCCTAACCACAGGAATTATCCATTATTGGGTTTAGATTATATAGAATAGTCTCTCTATGGCATTCTTCAATCAAAACAGGACACAAGGTGAACTTTCAATTCTACCATTAACTTATGCGAAGATCAATAAATGTGGTTATTTCTTAAAATGAGTGTTAGTTTGCTTATGTCTTAAAGCGAGTGTTAATTTGGTCATTTCTTAAAACGAGTGATAGGGTGGTCATTTATTAAAATGAGTGTTGATTTGGTTATATCTTAAAGCGAGTGCTAATCTGGTTATTTCTTAAAATGAGTGTTGATTTGTCTATTTCTTAAAACGAGTATTCATTTACTATATCCCCTCCCCCTCGATGGGGGAGGGATAGGGAGGGGGTGAATTAAGCGTTGCGCGTGAAGTTTATCAATATAATAGCCAAGAATCTTAGGAAGAGGTCTACGCATGCAGAGATTTTATTGTGGAGGCATTTACGAGCAAAACAGTTAGAAGGGCTCAAGTTTAAGAGACAACAGCCCATTGGCAATTATATAGTGGATTTTGTTTGCTTTAAAAAACGGATAGTAATAGAAGTAGATGGTGGACAGCATGCCATAGAAAAAGACAAGGATAGGGAAAGAGATAAATGGCTTGAAGGGCAAGGTTTTAGAGTTCTAAGGTTTTGGAATAATGAAGTTTTAATGAATACAGAAGGGGTATTAGAAGTGATAAGGGGGGAATTGTTTGAATCACCCTCCCCTAACCCCTCCCATCAAGGGAGGGGGAAAGGTAAAGGGGAGACCACGGGAGGGGGAAATTAGGAATAAAGTCAAGGAAGGGGGAAATAGGAAATAAATTCAAGGGAAGGGGAAAGGTAAAAAGGAAATCAAAGGAAGGGAAAAGGAAAAAAGGAAATCAATAAAAGGGAAAGATACAAAGGAAACCAAGGAAGGGGAAAATCGGAAATAGCTCAAGGGAGGGAAAGGCTAGAGAGTTCTGGAGCTTTGGAACAGCAAAGCGTTAATGAATATAGAAACG
>CAYVXD010000160.1:0-8394 GCA_964454265.1 uncultured Candidatus Sumerlaeota bacterium
GCACCATCAATGCTGATGGCGACTCGGCTGATGCCTGAATCCTTAATATCGCGACCCACAGCCCGGGCAATCAGTGTGCCGTTGGTGGCCAGTGCAGTGGCCAACCCGCTTTGTCGGGCATGCTGTGCAAGCAGAAAAATATCAGGCCGCATGAGCGGTTCTCCGCCGCTCAGCACCAGTATGGGTTTGGCGAACTCAGCTATGGAGCTGATTAAAGCGCGTCCCTCTTCAGTAGTAAGATCGGATTTCGATAGTTCCCGGCTGATTTCAAGACGTCGGCAGTGGACACACTCAAGGTTACAGCCAGCTGTGGTTTCCCAGAATATAAGACGCAGGCTTTCTTGCACGAGTGGCTCTCTCCGATTAAAAAAATCGCTCCATAAAGTACCTGTGGAGAATTTACTTCTTTATACCGCATTGTTTTATAAAGTACAAGAGGAAAGAGGGGAGAGGAAGCTACAAGCGTGCACATCATTTTTATTCATAGTAGTTATTCCTGAAAAACGGAGGATACGTACGTCTGCGCTTAGTTCTGCTAGTGGCAGTTCTCGTTTTTCGCTGTACTTCACGCAAAGGCGCAGAGACGCAAAGAAAAGCTCAGTTTAAGATTACACAATTTACCGGAATCTCCTGGCGAGTTGGCGGCTTTGCTTAGGGGTTTGATTAATCAACCCCCTACCCAATCTGCGGAATAAATTGATGTGCACCCCATTTCAGGTAGTAAAAAGGAAAGGCAATCCCCACGCACAAGGCGCATTTTCAACCTCACCTTAGATCTTCTCGCCAGTGGCGAGAGGAAATAATAAGCTACGTAGGGGCTCATTCGGTTACATGAGTGATCCGAAAATAATGCCGACAAAGGTTCGGATAATAGTTTGTTCTTCTGTTGCTTCCAGAGTCTGCTTCAATTTGTTCATTGTCTCGCGGGTGTCGTCGTACAATGCCGTATCGTAGACCAATTTGCCCAGGGTTCCCTCGCCACTCTTGATCTTGTTTGAAATCTCCAGCAGAGTGTTCAGGGCATCGTCGAGTTTCGGCACGCTGGCCTGCATAGAGTCAATTGTCGAGCGAAGATTATCTTTATTTTCGCGGATCACCGTATTGAGCTCAGCGGTTGCTGCGTTGATGTTGTCAAAGACCTCTTCGAATGAGGCATGCAAATCATCAGTGTAAATGAGGCGGCTGAGGGTGCCTTCGCCTTCGCGCACCTCAATGGTAATATCCTCAACATTAGAGGCGACTTCGAGAATAGTGTTATACGCTTCATCGTCCTTGATAAGCTTGCCGAGGCTGCCTTTGCCTTCATTGAGCGACTGGATGATATCCTGAGCGGTATCAAGAACGGACTGCAATTCTGGTGCGGATTTAGCCAGTGCATCTGAAGTAGTTTTGATATTTTCGCGGTTTTCAGCAATAACCTCAGAGAGATCGCCAAATACTCGGCGCTGATTCTCATCAAGGGAAGTAAGAAGGCGATTGGCATTGTCTTCAATCTCATTGACCTTCTCGAGCACATTGTTGAGATCAGCAATTTCGTAAGTCTCGAGGGTCGAGCCAGCAGCAATTAGCGGGCTGTCGGGAGGGCCGTATTTGATATCAATGTAATACTGGCCGAGGAGACTTTTCATTATCACGGCGGCTTTGGAGCCCTCGTTAATTCGATAGTTGGGGTTGATCACCATGGTTACCTTCACGGTCGCCGTTTTTGGCTCGAAGTTAATGGCCGTAACCTTGCCGACCTCCACGCCAGCAAGCGTCACCGGAGAGCCGATTTCCAGGCCGTTAACCTGGTCGAAATTGGCGTAGAGTTCGTACCCTCCCTTGACCAGGGCCGCCCCCTTGGTTCTGATAGACAGGCCGATCAAGAGAATAAAACCCAGCACGAAAAAGATTCCCACACGCACAGCAATACTTTTTGTCGAATTCATTTGCACCACCCCTTTTTGATCGCGAAATGAGCGCAGGGGCGTTCAATTGAACGCCCCTACTATTTTCGTTTAATGAAGTCGTGAATAATCGGCTCGTGTGATTCGCGAAATTCCGCTGGCGACCCAGAGGCGACGATCTTTCCGTCGTGAAGCATATTCACCGTATGAGCTAATTTAAACGCACTGATCATATCATGTGTTACTATTACGGAAGTCACGCCAAACTGTTGATTCAGATTCAGGATTAGGGAGTCAATATTTTCCGCCATTGGGGGATCCAATCCAGCTGTGGGCTCGTCGTAGAGAATGACTCGAGGATTCAAGGTAAGTGCGCGCGCAATAGAGACGCGTTTTTTCATTCCGCCGCTCAGGTTGGCCGGCATTTCGTTTTCCTTGTCAGCGAGATTCACCAGGGCCAGCTTCTCGTGGATAATTTGGGGTATCTGCTCGGGTGGTACCATGCGATGTTCTCGTAACCCCAGGGCCACGTTCTCACCAACGGTCAATGAGTTCAGCAGGCCCCCGGTCTGGAAGATCATCCCGAATTGTCTTCGTACAGGGTAAAGGGCAAGCTCTGAAAGCTTTGTGATGTCCTGACCATTAACCAGGATGGCCCCTGCATCGGGAGGCAGAAGGCCAATGAGGAGCTTCAAGAGAACGCTTTTTCCGCTGCCGCTTCCTCCGATAATGACAGTAATCTTGCCTTCCCTGATCTCCAGATTCAGACCGCGGAGCACGTGGTTGTCTTTGAAGCTCTTGACCAGGTTTGTGACTATAATATCCATGGAACATTCAGGTGGTGTAAGGGCGAGCCGGCGGTTCGCCCCTATGCCTTATCCAACAAATCGGCTCATGAAGTAGTCGGCGACCAGGATCATGGTGAGGGAGATGACGACAGCGCGTGTTGTTGCTTTTCCCACGCCAGCGGCGCCATTTTCAGCCGACATACCCATATAGCAGCACACAATAGAGTAAATCGCCCCAAAGATGAGCGTCTTGGAGAGACCCTTGGTAATGTCGCTGAATTCAAGAGCTCGATAGAGCTGGTTGTAGTAAATCACTCGATCAATTCCCAGATAGGTTGATGAGATAAGGCCGCCGCCCCAGATGCCAATCACGATGGCGTAGACAGTGAGTATGGGCTGCATGGTGACCGAAGCGAGAAAGCGGGGCATTACAAGATAGCGAACGGGATTGATGCCCATAGCTCGCAGCGCGTGAATTTCTTCTGATACGGCCATGGTGCCAAGTTCAGCTGCCATCCCCGCACCGACTCGGCCTGCAATGATAAAGGCCGTTATCACTGGTCCCATTTCGCGTACCAGCGAAAGACCTACAATGCCGCCAATGACCTGCTGAATGCTTAGCTTTTTCAGCTCAATGCCGGTTTGCAGGGCTACGATCATACCTGTAAACAGGCCAATCATGGCAGCCAGGGGAAGTGTGTTGTAACCAATTTCAAGCATCTGCCTCAGCACGCGGTTGGCACTTCGGAAAGCGTAGCGTAGTTGGCTGATACTCTGGGAAAAGAGAAGAACCATCTGGCCTGAAGTATAGAAGAGGCTGGTGAAGAATGTTTCAATTCTGGAGAGCAGTATCATGACAGGTCGCATCCGTGGCACCGTTGTTTTATCTTTGGGTCAAGGTTACCATGAGGTCAGCTCTGAGCCGACACCTGAATGCGCTGAGTTTTCATAACACCGTGTACCGACAATTTGCGCGCGTTAAAAGAAGTGGTCTATGAGTGTAATGCATTTTCCGCGCTTGGGGCTGACCGAAACGGTGACAACCTTTGCCGAGATAAGTTCCTCAATCTTGTGCAGGTAGGCTTTGGCCTTCTCAGGCAACGCGTCGAACTCGGTGATATCCTCAGTAGAGGTCTTCCACCCGGGCAGCTCCTCGTAGATCGGCTCGTAGTTATCATCGGCATCAATCCCGAAAGGAAAGATATCAACCGTCCTGCCCTTACAGCGATAGGCCGTGCAGACGTTGATAGTGTCCAGTGTGTCGAGAACATCGAGTTTGGTGATGGCCACCTCGCGGATGCCTGAGATCTGGATTGCGCGCCGGACCAGGGGGGCATCAAACCAGCCGCAACGCCGTGGCCGGCCCGTGGTGGCACCGTACTCGCTGCCGAGCTTGCGGAGATTGTCGCCCTGCTCCATGGCAAGCTCGGTAGGGAAAGGGCCTTCCCCCACACGGGTAGTATAGGCCTTAACCACGCCGAAGATGCGATCAATCTTTGTGGGGCTGATACCCAGACCCGTACACACCCCTCCAGGCGAGGGATTTGAAGAGGTCACGTAAGGATAGGTGCCAAAGTCAATATCAAGGTGAATGCCCTGGGCCCCCTCGCACATTATGTTCTTGTCCTGCTCAATATACTGGTTAATGACACTCACCCCATCAACAGCCAGGCTATTAATCATATCGGCATATTTCCAGACTCGCTGAATAATATCGTCGGCACTAAAGCTATTGGTGCTATAAATTTGCTCGAACAGGGGCTTATAGAATTCAAGGTTTGCCCGTACTTTTTTTACAAAGCGATCCTTGTTGCGCAGGTCAAGCACCCGCACACCCTGACGGGTTACTTTGTCGCCGTAGGAACAGCCAATGCCTCGGCCAGTAGTCCCGATTTTCCCTTTGCCACGCTTTTTCTCCTGCACGAGGTCGAGAAGCTTGTGGTAAGGCATCACGAGATGAGCAGTTTCGCTAATCATCACATTGGTGTCCACCGCAATGCCGTGTTGCTCGAGCTCTTTGATCTCTTTGGATAATGCTTCAGGATCAATGACCATGCCGTTGCCAAGGAGACACTTGGTTTCTGGATGGAGGATACCCGTGGGAATCGTGTGAAGAATGAAGGTAGTGTCGTCAATAACGACCGTATGCCCTGCGTTATTGCCGCCCTGATAGCGAGCAACGAGATCGGCTTCCTTGGCGATCAGATCAACAATCTTACCTTTCCCTTCATCTCCCCACTGGCAGCCGAGAAGAACGATGAGTGGCACGAAGATCCTCCTTTGATTTTTTGCGAGCTATAATGTTTTTAACGTCGTCCTTCAAGTCAGGCGTCATTTGAAGAGCCTAGAGAGTACGGACTGGAATTGCAACCAAAAACAAATCCAGGGGTCTGCAATTGTGAAAAAAGGAGAAGCACAAATCAAAATGTCACGGAGGAAAAGTGCCGTGACATGTCTTCTCCTTGTCGCTTATTGCAGCATTAAAAGTATTAAGTGATCACTGTGCAGTTTCTGCTGTTTTAATTCATATCTTTATCATCTTTGCAGATTTGATATTGGGAAGCTTGCCGATTTTCTCCAGAATTTCTGGAGAGACATCTTGATCAACATTGATCACGGTCATGGCATCCTGGCTGTGGTCAGTACGGCCCCAGGTGAGCTGGCCGATATTGATCCGATGCTCACCCAACAAGGTGCCAACGCTTCCGATGATTCCCGGGACATCATTGTTTTCAATCACAATCAAGATGCCTTCAGGGGTGGCGTCGAAGTGCTTGTCATTGATAATTACAATACGCGGGGTTGTGGGTGCGAATAGCGTGCCGCTGACACTGTTTATCTTGCCATTTTCCATCTGTGCTTCGACAGTTATCAAGTTGGTGTACTGATACTGTGTACTGATCTTACTCTCAACTACCTCCAAGCCCCGTTCTTGCGCGTAAGGCATGGCATTGACGTAGTTAACTGTGCTGTCGGAAATCGGTTCAAGAAATCCTTTAACCACAGCAGTTGTGAGTGGTGCAACGGGATAATCGAGCACTGCGCCGCTATATTTCGCTGTAATTTTTGTGACGCGAGAATCAGCGAACTGGGTCTGGAATTTGCCAATACGCTCCGCCAGGTTCAGATACGGGCGCAGCTGTTGCAAAATCTCAGGATCAATGGAGGGGGCATTGACGGCGTTTCGGATTTCACGGCCCTTGAGGACGTCAACCACTTGTCTGGCAATTTCAATTGCGACATTATGCTGTGCCTCGGTTGTGGAAGCAGCCAGATGAGGGGTTAGAACAAAGCGGTCGGATTTGCGAAAGGGGTGGTCTGGCGGCAGCGGCTCGGCTTCGTAGACGTCCAGGGCCGCTCCAGCTATGGTGCCTTGCTCAACAGCCTCGATGAGCGCGGCTTCGTCAATGATGCCGCCGCGGGCACAATTGATCACACACGCTACCTTTTTCATCTTCTGGAATTGCTCCCGGCCTATGAGTCCCTTTGTCTCGGAAGTTAACGGTGTGTGAACCGTAATGAAGTCAGCAATCTGAACAAGCTGCTCCAGGGGAAGCATCTCCACGCCGATTTTCAACATAACGTCGGGCGAAATGTAAGGATCGTGACCTATTACGCGCATGCCGAAGCTCTGGCAGCGCTTGGCCACCTCAATACCTATACGCCCCAGTCCGATGATGCCCAGCACCTTGCCGAGCAGCTCGATGCCAGTGAAGATCTTTTTGTCCCACCGACCCTCCTGCATTGAGTGGTGCGCTTTGGGAATGCTGCGCGCCAAGGCGAGGAGCATACTCATAGTGTGCTCGGCAGTAGAAATGGTATTGCCTCCGGGCGTATTCATGGCAATGATGCCCAGTTTCGTCGCTGTGTTGACATCCACGTTGTCCAGCCCGACTCCTGCCCGACCAACCACCTTCAAATTCCGGGCGTTTTTCAGTACGTCGGCTGTAATCTTACTCCTGCTTCGCACCACAACTGCATCGTAATCGCCGATGCGCTTAACAAGCTCCTCCGGGGTGATGTTGGGTTCATAGTCAACCTTAAATGCCCCGTCAGCTTCCAGGATTGCGAGCCCATCCTGTGACAAAGAATCACTCACGAGTATCCGTGTCATTTTTTTTCATACTCCTTTTTAGAAGAAATTTTTGTATCTTTAAAGGTAACTGAAAGAGGCATGTAAAATCCAGGGATATTTCTGGCCCATTGACCAGACGGGATGCCCAGCCGCCTAGCTGGATTCGAAAACTTCCAATGCTGCCTTGACCCCCGAGCCCAGCTTCATTGAGTGGCCTAAACGTTTCAATGTCAGCTCAAGCGCAGAGAGTACGGTTGTGACGTCAAAGGTATCAGCGTAGCCGAGGGCGGCGATGCGGAAGATTTTGCCTTTCAGTTTTGCCTGGCCGCCAGCAATGGTGATGCCGTAATCATCACGCATAATTTTTGGAATTTTGGCTCCGTCAATTCCTTCAGGAACCTTAACGGCAGTGACCACGTTTGCCGGGTCTTTGGCAAACAGTTCGAGACCGAGGGCATGAATGCCGCTGCGTATTGCGCGGGCGAGCCGGTCGTGGCGTGCCCAGATTTGCTCAAGGCCCTCCTTGCGGATC
The DNA here is from genome assembly GCA_964454265.1 of uncultured Candidatus Sumerlaeota bacterium. Lineage (GTDB taxonomy): Bacteria > Sumerlaeota > Sumerlaeia > MWCT01 > JAUWMI01 > JAUWMI01. The sequence continues at coordinate 7,282 of CAYVXD010000160.1, forward strand.
ATCTCAAGTGCCTGATCAAGTGCCAAAGTCAGCGAGACGGCCGGTGTGAAGGGCGTTGTGTTCTTTTCCAGGTTTTTCAGATACTTGGACAGGGAGAAATAGTATTTCGAACATTTCGCACTCTGGAGGAGCGTTCTGGCTTTGGGGCTGATCGAGGCGAAAGCCATGCCCGGAGGCATCATGAGCGCCTTTTGCGAGCCCGACACTACAATGTCCAATTTCCAGTCGTCACCGTAGAGCATCTCAGCCCCCAGACTGCTGATCGCGTCAACTACCAAAATAGCGTCGCCACTCGCCACCACCTGGCCAATACTCTTAATGTCGGTCAGGACTCCGGTTGAGGTTTCGCAATGCGTAATAAAGACCGCCTTGACGTCAGGATGCTCTCGGAGGAGTTTTTCGATTCTCTCAGCTTCAATAGCATGCCCCCATTCCACCTGAACGGGGATAGCATTCGCGCCATAAGCCTGGGCGGTTTCTGTCCAGCGTTCGCCGAATTTTCCACCTTCGACCGTAAGCGCCTTATCTCCCGGGCTCAGGGTACTAACAACGGCGGCTTCCATGGCGCCAGTGCCTGACGAAGCAAAGCTAACAACGGGATTGGTGGTTTGAAAAACATATTGAAGGCCTTCGTTTGTCCGTGCGAAAAGTGGTTCGTATTCTGGGGCGCGGTGATGGATCATTGGCCGAGAACTCGCTTGAAGAACCTCAGGAGGAACCATTGTTGGGCCTGGCGTAAGGAGGTATCTTTTTTTCATCACGAAATGCTCCTGTAGAAGGATGGCAGAATTCTGATGATCCTTTACTATTTGCTGTACAAAGCGTGCAAAAGTTTGAAAGACAGGTAACAAAACGGCTGTGACGTGTCAAGAGTTTTGCACTTTTTTATGGGCAGATTTTACTGCTAATCAATAAGGGTGATAAGTGGTTGATTTTGCAGGAGATGAAGCAGAGAAAGCGGATTTTACCAAGCTGCATTTCGCCTTGCCCTCAGGATTTATCAGGGACATCCGAAGTGGCAAGCCGATGCTTGTTATGCGTCAGACTAGTCATATAATTGAGGGGTCGGGGAGTTTTACCTCCGACCCCTCATCCCGACCCTGAACAAAGTGA
>CAYVXD010000161.1:0-8335 GCA_964454265.1 uncultured Candidatus Sumerlaeota bacterium
ATTTTAGATAGGTATAGAATCTTAAATGGAGAATCTGATATTAATAGCTTTTATTCTTTTGTGACCTCTGTACGCGCTTTTTCATTGCCATAGGTGAGACACCAACTAGATCGGCAGCCTCAGTCCAAGATAGATATAATGGATCGTGTTTCTGTCGCAGGATTTTCTTTGAGATACCGGAAAGGAAATCTTCAAAAACATCGAAGCGGTTTTCTAATGCAGATATGCGCTCTGAAATATTATCGTTCTTCTCCACGCTCTGTTACTCCGTCCTGGTTCAATTTCCATGTTCAATATGCAGTACCACGCCTGAATGTTTTAGTCAAATTTTGCTGGGGATTTTCGGACGGGATAATGGCAGGAAAGCCGCATGATTATGCGACTTTCAAGGAAGAATATTTATAGAGAAAGTTTCTGGAAAGTTTCTTAGAAATGCTCTATAAATCGCGTAGCCGTTCTTCGACTTTTTCCATTATTGGCACGTACCAATCATATAGCAGGTCTTTAGGAAGGCCACGATACTTAGGCATTTTTCTCAGATGTTTTAATACCTTATTGCGACTGCAAAACATTTTTAGCCACTTTATTAAATCTTCCTTGCTAGGTGGGTCATAGTCTGGCTTTTTTCGTTTTCCGGCTTTGGTGTCAGGAAGTATCACCACTTTCAGTGTTGTTCCGTCTATCTCAATATTAGCCGTACTCGTTGCACTCTGACCTAGCGATGGCTCTCGAACAATTGCATTGCCAGATACTTCGATACGACCAACCTTTCGCTTGCGTGACAATCCGTTTTTTCGTTTGCTCCAGATGTATAGTTCAACTTCTTTAATCGTGGCACTGGTGCTTTCGTCAATTAGCTCTCTTTTCTGTTTCATTTTTTGCTCCGTTCAGCTTTATTTGCTTAAAATATTTTGACCAAAACAAGGCCGACGCGTCCACCGCGCGTCCACAAGGTGTCCCAGAACGTCCTTTTTGTCCACCCAACAGGGACAATGTTAAATATTACTTACTCCATATATCATTGAAACTACTGAAATTGCATGGAGCTGGTGACAGGAGTCGAACCCGCAACCTGCCGCTTACAAGGCGGCTGCTCTACCGTTGAGCTACACCAGCTCGAAATAAGTTTTCCGCAATAATCCCCCTTAACTTAAAGCATTGATGAATATAGAGATTTAGCCCTACCTGTCAAGGGAAAACCGGGTAATTGCTCAGCATTGAATAGCCCTTGCTGATATGGATGCAGCTCGGCGACGGCTTATTTGCTGGCCAGAGGCAAATCTGGCGTTAAGAGAGACCCGAGAAGTGCCCCACCATGAAATGACAATTCCGTGAACGAGGTTAGGTCGTAGGAAAATAGGGTACAGTACACGCGCTCGTTCCTCGCCTGGGACAGTCCCTGATTTTTCTCCTCCTCATAAATGAATTATAACCCAAAATCTTCGTGGCCTTCTTGGCCTTCGTGGTAAAAAACTAATCAAAGCTAATCACCACGAAGCACACGAAGAAATGTTGCCAAATTGGGAAAAATTATGAAGGGTTTACCTCCTCCTTAATCGAAAAAATACACGAGAAAAGTAGCATAGCAAAAAATAAGTATTTTGAAAAGTCGGGTTATGCGCCATTACTGCCGTGGTGATACACTAGAGGCTGGTCTTGAATTTCTTCAGGACAAACTGGGCGTCCGCATTATACGAACTTGAGGAGTATTCGGTATGCAGTTTGCGGAAAAATTCCTTTCCCTTCTCGTGCTGGCCCAGCCTCATAAACGCTGAGCCAATGTAGAAGGTCACTTCGTCAAACGCATAGCCATAGGCTTTCTTGGGGAGATAATCGAGAACGATCTGATAATTATCAACGGTTTTTTGTGCCTCTTCCACACTGATACGACACTCTTCAAATTTCGAATCACGAGCAAGCATCCACTCGTAGATCTCAATAGCATAGCGCCGCCTGGCTAACGCGATCTCGCGGTCAATGACCTTGCGGTCCTCGGCAGTCAAGTTAAATTGGCTCGCCTCGGTAGCGAGTTTGATAACCTGGGCATACTCCTTTTTTACATTCAAAGCCTTCAGGCGCTGGATCAGATCGCCGGCCCGTTCACTATCATACATAGCTTTCACGGTAGCCAGCTCATCCCGCAGTGCACTGGAAAGGTTGCTAGACTGCAGGATGCGATCGAGCGTGGCCTTAGCTTTGTCAAAGGTACGTTGCTCGACCTGGCGTTTGGCGGTTCCCAGCAGGTATTCGATGCTACTCATGCGGGCGCTATCCATGAAGCTCTGAATCTGGTCATGCAAAGAGGCTCCGGGATTTGCATCGAGAAGTTCCTGGGCCGCGGCAAGGGCGGTTTCTGTGTCACGCGTCTTTTTATACTCCTTTTGCAGTTTCTCAAAAGCGCGTTCGAGCCGTTGCTCTTCAACCTGTGCGATCCCTGTACTCAGCAACTGGGCATCACGGCTATCGCCAAGCAGTGCAATAAGCCTCTGGCTTTGAGTCATAAGCTCATCGTAGCCAGTGCCGCTTTTCTCATATTGCTGGATCAGCTGTTCAACTTGCTGGAGGGCATTGGCCTTTGCCTGCTCAAGCAGATCAGTAAGAAGCACTGAAGTCTCGTCGTCAGGATTCACCTGCTGCAGGCTCTGCGCAGCTTCAATAGCCCCTAGGTAATCCTGGTTGGTGAAGAGATTCTTCACAGCTGCGATTTGATTGCGCAGGGTTGTGGTAATTTCGCCTCGTAAAATCGTTGCTGACAGGATAAGGTTCTGGTCCGAAGCCTTTTCCTGAATTTGGTCGAGAGCCGTCAATGCCTGGCCGTAATTATTCCCTTGATAATAAGACCACGCCTCGCGAAGCAATGCCTCATTTGGGTGGGGACGATTATAATAAATAAAAACGGTGATAACGAGGAGGATAGTTATTGCCAGGCCGAGCCCGAGGACTTTGACCCACTTGAGCACGGGGAGTGCTTCGCCCGTCTTCTGGGCCTTGAGCAGGTACTGGTGGGCTTTATAGAAGTGACTGTCAGTTGCCAGGGCGGCTTCCCATTCTGCAGCCGCTTTATCAAGATTATTTTGCTTGGCGTAGATCGTACCTAGTACAACGCGGGCATCAACGTAGCTCTTATCCAGATCGAGTGCGTTCTGAAGCTCGGTGATGGCTTCATAATAGCGATTCCGTTCAGCGTGTTCCAGTGCGAGGTTATAGTGATGTTTGGCCTTGTTGACGATCAGGCGCAACATGGCCAGATCTTTACTACAGTGGTAGCAGGTTTCCTGATCGTCGCGATTCTGCGTATTGCAAAAAGGACAGATCATTCGTTGGTGCCCTATTAGCGGTTTGATCTTGGAGCCAGATGAGGGCTGGCAGGAAACATTAGCTAGCGGCTGCTTCGACTTCGGCGAGCATGCGAATCAGCTCATCCAAGAGCTCATCCGCTTTGGCCTGGTCGCCCGCTTTGAGCACTTTTTGTAGTTCTCCCGTCTTGCTTCTGAGGTCGTTGGCCAACGGATGGCTTGCGGCAGCGGAAATCGCCTTTTCTGCTCGCTCAATGACGCTGCGCATCTCATCGCCGCGGGTCTCTTTAATTTTGGCGCGCAGCAGCTTGGTCACGCGCTCCTTTGCTTCCTTAATCATGCGGGCCTTTTCGGCCTCATTTAGACGGGTATCCGTAGCAGCAATCATTATACGTTTTTCCGCACCCGTGGCAAGGTCTTCCGCCCGGGCTTCCAAGATCCGATCGGGATTTAGCTTAAACGTCACTTCGATTCGCGGCACCCCGCGCGGTGCTGGCGTGATTCCCTCAATACGCAGCAGATCGAGAAAAGTGTTCTCCGAGGCAATAGCCTCCTCGCCCTCATAGATCGGGAAGGAGATTGCCTCCTGGAAATCCCGCGTGGTAGTAAAAATATCCTTGGCCTCGGTGGGATAGGTTGAGTTACGCTCAATGATGACGCCATATTGGTCGTTGATCAGGCCCACGCCGAGAGAAAAGGGAGTCATATGAATGATAACCGGCTTTTCCCTGCCATAGCGCGTGGCAAGGGTATCTTCAATCTCGCCCTCGATCGGGGCCAGAACGAGCGTTTGCACTGCGGCACCCATTGACACAACTTCCTCTGGGGAAATATCCCGATGGAGCTGCTTCTTCATGATGTCTTTCACCAACTGCTGAACCATAGGAATCCTGGTGCTTCCTCCGACAAGCAGGATCGTATTAACCTTATCGGGTGTCAGATCCGCGTCTTCAATGGCCTGTTCAATTGGGGGAATGGTTTGTTTGACCAGATCCTCAATCAACGATTCGAGCTTCTTGCGTGTAAGGGTTGTATCAAGCGTTAGCGGTCCTTTGTCGGTCATTGTGATAGCTTCCACAATGATGTGTGTTTCTTTAAGTTCTGACAGCTCAATCTTTGCTTCCTCAGCCGCCTCCTTTAACCGCTGCATTGCAATGGGATCTTCGGTGAGGTCAATGTTGTGCTGCTTCTTGAACTCATCACACAGATGTTCAACAATGCGTTTGTCAAAATCATCGCCGCCCAGGTGCGTATTGCCCTGGATAGCCAGGACTTGAAAGACGCCTGAGATGACCTCAATGATAGAGACGTCAAACGTACCACCGCCCAGGTCATAAACCATCAGCACCTGATCTTCTTCCTTATCCAGGCCATAGGCCAGGGCCGCAGCTGTGGGTTCGTCAATGATGCGACGTACTTTCAGGCCTGCGATTTCCCCCGAGTCTTTGGTCGCCTGGCGTTGCGCGTCAGTGAAATAAGCCGGCACGGTAATCACTGCTTGTAAAATTTCCTCACCGAAGTACTCCTCGGTATCTTGTTTTAGCTTTTGCAAGATCATGGCCGAGATTTCCTGTGGGGTGTAATCCTTGCCCTCTATTTTGGCACGATAGTTTGTGCCCATGTGTCTCTTAATGGAGAAGACAGTTCTCCCTACGTTCATAATGGCGCCACGCTTGGCTTTCTTTCCTACCAGAATCTCGCCACTCTTGGTGAAACCCACAACTGAGGGCGTCAAGCGCTCACCCAGACTATTGGGCACAACAAACGGACCGTTCTTCTCCATCACCGCTACGACAGAGTTTGTGGTCCCCAGGTCTAATCCCATAATTCTCGCCATTGCTCACTTCATCTCCTTTCATTATGTGCCACGACGACCTTGGCGTCACGAATCAACTTTCCTCGAAAGACGTAGCCTTTCTGGCGCTCTTTAATCACCGTGTTATGTGGATGTTCCTTGGTAGAGCGATATTCTACCACATCATGATAATCCAAGTTGACGCACTGTCCCTTCACTTCCATTTGCTGGAGCCCGTACTTCTCCAGAATATGCATGATGCGAAAATATATCGCCTCGACACTCTTAAGCCATGTGTCGAGTTCAGGCGAATGGAGACGATTTCGCGCTAGCCCGAGTACCCGCTCAAAACTGTCCAGGAATGGGAGCATGCTTTTGATAAACTCTGTGATTTCCTCTTCCTTCTTAGATTGCTGTTTAATCTTGGACATTAATTCGACAATAGGCTCATTCTCAACCACCATATTGCTAATTAGGGTCATAAGATCTGCGGATTTTATACGTTCCTCTGCCGCAGATGTATATATTGTTTCCTTTTCTTCATCAATAATAAACTCATTTGAAAGCAGCCACCTTGTCAGCCATTTCATACTCTTACCCCAGACGGTCCCCTTCTATTGCACAATTAGCGACGCATCTTCATCTCCGAGATTGCCTTCTTGGCAAGCTTATTTCTCGGATCAAGTTCAAGCACAATGTTAAATTCATTCAAGGCAGATCGATAATCACCTTTCATCAAATACGTTGTGCCGATTTCAAAGTGGATTTCTGCACTCTTTGGTAAGAATTTCAGGAGTGCTTTGAAATGCACAAGCGCAGGGGTATACAGTGCGCTCTCGCGCAACTTCTTGCCCAGACTTAAGTGCGCACGGATGAGACTGTCCTTAATTGAGTAGTTCTTGGAATCTATGGCCAAAGCTCGACGCCACGAGTTAAAAGCACTGTCAACCTTGCCGCCGTTCAATAACGCCCAGCCTAGAAGATTCAGGACTTCGATATTCTTTGGATACAGTCTATTCAGCTTCTTCAGCTCCTCAACCGCTTCGTCCCACTTCTGCTCCTCCATGCGTGTGGCCGCGATCTGGTAAAGGGCGTCAAAATCATTTGGAGCAATCTTTAGAATTTCACGATACTGCTCCAGCGCGGACACGCTGTCCTTGCTGACGTCCAGAGCTTTGCCGCCGTGGTGCTTATGGAATTCGATAATACAATACTTAATGTACTCATCTTCCGGATTTCTGTCAAGGAGAAACTTCCAATGTTTGAGGGTAGCAGCCCAGTACTTTTCGGCACGTGCCTTCTCGCCGTTTTGCTCGCACGCAATGGCAAGATTATGAACAACGTCTGGGTTGTCTGGATTCATCTGAAGGGCTCTTTCCCAGAAATCAATGGCTTCGACATTCAGGCCATGCATGGCGTATGAATAACCTAAGGTGATATAAGAATAAATAATGTTATTCTTCGCGCGCAAATGCGTAGGATCAAGGTTGAGGACATTGGTCCACTGCTGTATAGCCTCCGCCCAGAGCTTCTTATTCACACATTTCCAGCTCAGCTGCATGTAGCAGAGGATGAGTTCACGCTTCGCTACCTCGTCATTCGGATTGTTTCTAAGATTCTCCTCAAGAAGCTTAGGTTGTTGGCGAATTTCTGCTTCGGGCTTGTCGGATTGCTCCTCCTGAGAGAATGAAAACTCACCCTGGACAAAATTGCAAGTGAAAATGTCCTCACGCGCACGTTTATGGGGATCCCGCAGCTTCTCATAGGCCTGTTGAATAACCATGAAGCGCTCAGTATGGAGCTCTGGGTCGTATTTCTTTACCAGGTCAACGTACGCCTGTTTGATCTCCTTTTCCGTAGACCCTTTACGAATATTGAGAATCCTGTATGCATTTTGCTCGGGCATTGACTTCAATCCTCAGTGTCTAGAAGAACAACGTGCTTCAGTTTCTTTGCTGAATCACAACCGTATCTTATATGGCTCGCAGCAAGAGATTGCAAGCAAAATTTTCTTCAGCTCAAGACTCGTGCAATTCACCCAACCGCTTGCACATGCCCTCTCCGGGCAGCTAGGAAACGAGACATTCAATGAGTCGAGCAAATTCATCAAAGGTTGTAGGTTTCACCAACCTGGCCCTCAGGACCTTTGCGTTTGGGAAATCTCTGACGTAAGCGATACTGTGTTTACGGATTTCCTTCATTGCCCGAGCTTCGCCCTTGTGACGAACCATTTGCTGGCCGTGCGCATACAGAACCGCGAGTCGTTCCCGGAGCGGCACGGGCGACACTGCAAACGCCCGAGCGTAGTCAGGATCGGCGACAAGACGAATAGCATCTCGGAGAAGCCAAGGGTTTCCCATAGCGGCCCGGCCAATCATCACGCCATCACAGCGGGTCTGCTGGAGCATGCGCAGGGCATCGTGGGGCGTTCGAATGTCTCCATTGCCAATTATCGGCACGCTGGCGAGCGCCTTGACTTCACCAATCAGGGCCCAATTGGCCTTGCCACCAAATCCCTGAATCGCGGTTCGCGGATGTAGACATATCGCATCGATCCCCTCGTCTTGCAATATGTTTACCATTTCCCGGACGACCACGGAATCGTGATTCCATCCTGAACGGAGTTTTGCGGTAAACGGTACGATAATGGCTTTGCGCATCTGGCGAACTATACGGGTGGCCAAGGGGAGGTCCCTCAGGAGCGCCGCACCTCCATTATGACGGACGACCTTCTTGGCCGGGCATCCCATATTTATATCCACGACGGCTGCACCGAAATCTTGGACGATCCTTGCTGCCTCGGCTAATGTATTCGGCCGCGCGCCGAAAAGTTGCACTGTCACCGGAGGTTGTTCGCCATCAATATCGAGCAGGTCTAAGCTCTTCTTGCGATTCTGCACCAGCCCATCTGCACTGACCATTTCCGTATAGACAAGGTCACACCCCATTTGGCGCCAGATATTACGCGTGGAGCGGTCGCTGACGCCCGACATAGGCGCGGACAGTACTTGTGTGCCCAAGTTTAATGACGCAATGTGAAGCATCCGCAGCGTACTCCTCATTTCCTGTGGCGCCTACAACACGCTCTTATAACCTTTACCGTGAAAAATGGGGTACAGTCCATGCGCTCGTTCCTCGCTTGGGACAGTCCCCGATTTTTCTTCCCCCTCATTTCAAATGTGATGGTGTACTAGTCGTTAGACCAAACAACTTAGAGCGATTTATAAATTAAGCAAACAGACAG
>CAYVXD010000162.1:0-8195 GCA_964454265.1 uncultured Candidatus Sumerlaeota bacterium
CGGATGTGGGTAACAACACGACGGTTGGTAGTCACGTGCAGGATAGTGACATTCATCTGCAGCGTGCGGAAGCGGAGCAGATCAGCGGGAATTGGGTGTTTAGCGGTGCTCCGGAGTTCTATGCGCCGATTCATTTTAGCAACAACGGCGGGACAGGCTACCAGGCCCTGGAGTTTGAAGCCGGAGAAGAGGATGCACTGATTGCGTGGAATGCCACGGCGGAGGGTTTTGAGCTTAATAAGCCCATCTCCGCGCCGGTAGGCGAATTTGCGATAGGGAAGAGCACGGAGATGGAGGTGATTGAGAGCTTAAGCGGACGCGACGCCTCTGGAACCCCTGTGGCCGTGATTGAGGGATTTTCCCAGATCGAAGGGATTCTGGCTCAGCACCTCGTGGACAAGAGCGCAGATGAGGACATTAGTGGACAGTGGGACTTCCTGAAGAATCTGCGAGTGACTCAAACGTTGAGCTCGCTTAGTTCCTATCTCTGGGCGATGACCGCTGAGTTGACGACCACAAGCAACGATACGGAGAACCGCACTGGCCTGAATCGGATGGGGCTGATGGCTGTGAGCCACTTTTCAAACGAGGGAAGCGGAGAAGTGACTCACAGCTGGAACGTTGGCGTACAGGGCGAAGCCAGGTCAACAGGGAAAAGTACGTCAGGTGAGAGTATCAACGACTTCGGTGTGTTGGGCAAGGCGAGCTCAGAATCGGCATTGACCAACGTGATCGGTGTAGCGGGGTTTGGTGATCTATATAGCGCCAACCGGGCGCGCATCGGGGTGTATGGTGGGCTCGACAGCAGCATCATGGGTGATCCAGAGAGTTTGCCGACCGGCGAGTGGGCCGGCTACTTTGCAGGTAATGTGCATGTGACAGGGATACTGTCAGGCGATGGGATTCAAAAGGGTCAAGTGGTGACTGTGGCGAAGAGCGGTGGGGACTATACAAGTGTTCAAAGCGCCATTGATTCTATTACTGACAGCGGCGCGACGAAACCATACGTGATCCTTGTCTATCCTGGTATTTACAGCGAGACAGTCATGCTGAATAAGAGCTATGTTGACCTTGTGGGAGTCAGCAGAGACGCCTGTATCATAACCCGTAATTTTTCCCAGGCAGGTGCCGCGTCTTTCGGCGATGGCACGCTGAATTGCAATAGTAATAATCTTATAGCTAATCTAACAATACGGAATACTGGAGCAGCTCCAGATGCTACGATTTCATTGTATCTAGGAAGCGGGACGAAATACTTCCGCAATTGTGTTTTCTCTGGAGCGGGGCGTGATATCGTCACGATAGGCGGAGGGACTAATTACTTTGATGATTGCCGAATTGTGAATACAGAAGCAGCTCACGTCATCTGGATTTACAATGGCGATACCATCTTCAGTGATTGCAATATTAAATCAGCCGGAACGCTAGTTCAATTCACGAGTGCTGGCTATGTAAAAACCGGAGAGTTCTACAACTGCTCCATGAAATGCACTGGTACTGGATATATCTTCGATTTACTAAATGGCAACAACACCTTAACTGTAGACAATATCATTGTCGAGACTGGCGGAGGAGGCAATTTATTTTACAATACGGTTGGCACGATCAATTTGGGACGTGTGGTAGGTGAGGATAATAACGCTGGCACGTTCACAATGCTGAAAAACGCCGACGCAGCCTTTGAATCGCTTAACGTGGGCACGGCGACGGGCGCGGGGACGGGAGCGGGCAAGTTCAGTAGCACTGTGACTGCAACGGCTTTAGTCATTGGCGCTAATACCCTAGACACAAACGAATGGGCATACTTGGACGGGCAAAACCAGGGTGTTAAAACAACAGATTCGCCGACGTTTGACGATGTGACAATCAGTGATACAATATTTCATGAGGCGGATGCTAATTATTCAATCTACTCAACACACAGAACCGTTACAACCACTGACGATGCTTGGCATCACCTGGGTAATTACTTTACTTATAATCCTGGCGAGTCCATGCTGATAATTGCCGACATTACCGCCATTGAGACAACGGGAGCGGAAGCTGCTGGATATACTGTCACAGCTCTTTTTAAGAGAACACATCCTGCGGGTGCTGGATCAAGGGTTGGGGTTACAACATCAGTTACCATTGAGTCGGACGCTGCTTGGGACGCAACCATAAATACATACGAGGGGAGTGGCTGGCAATCTTCGGTTCAGGTTAAGGGGAATGGTGAGACAATTCGATGGAGTGCTCACGTGAAAGTTCTAAAGGCGCATAGTATTTAGGAGATTGTGGCAGGTGAGCCGTAAAAACCCACAGCTTTGGTGGAGAACGACATAGCGACGATACGAGAAATAAAAAACCCTAAGTTAGGCAGTGGCCACGAACGAAAGCTCCATGCACTTTCAATGGCTGTTTATCGATGGATTAATCGCCGTTCAAGGCGAATAAAAAGCGAATCTCATTTATTACATGTTTAACCGGCATGCTTTGCCAAATCCGGTGCCAAACCTAGTGGCAGGCTGCACTGTATATCAAGAATTCGGCTGAGCGCTATCAGCGGAAGAAGATTGCTGGTGATACTACGCCGTAGCGTGTGCTTGCCCGCCTGCGGCGGGCAGACAGGTATCTGGGGTAGCACGGGATAGGAAGGGTGAAGTTTTTCTGTCAACTTTTTGCTATATGAGACGACTATAATAGTAGAAGCTTTATGCCACGAGATGAAGCATGAGAAGAAGAGGAAGGCTCGCGGTTCGCATGATATAGCAAGCAGTGTTGCTGTATTGTTTTACTCTTCTCATTTGAGGGGAGTTGGGGAGCGCGTAGGCTCCCATGAACGAGGCGGAAGCAATTCCGTCTCTTTTTATTGCCTCCGGGATTCAAGCGCGAAAGGAGCGTGACGGGGATGGATAATGCAATGAAGCAGGAGCGGTCATGGTTTGTGGATACCCGCAGGACGTACGTGCCGCTGGGTGTGGCAGTCGGACTGATCGGCATGTGTTGGTGGGTGATCGGGCAAATTCATGGGATCAAAGGGGAACTGCGTGAAGAGATCGTAGCGGCGGTTCGCGAGCATAAGCAGGAGCCGTATCCGATCAATGCGGAGCTGTTCATTCCGAAGGAGACGGGGCATTTTCTGGAGCAGAGCCAGCAGGAGATTAAAGCGGAGCTCAGGGAGTTGCGCCAGCGCCAGGATAAGATGATGCAGGTAGTGGTTGAGATTCGGACGGAGCTGAGCGGGCTGAAGCAGCGATTGAAATTATTGCCCGAGGGGCTTGAGCCGGCGGGCAAAAGAGATCTGGGTAGACCGGATTGGGGCCGGGGCTCTCGGCCGCAGATCTGGTGAGTAGAAGGAGATGAACAATGAGTGTCAAACGAAATTATGCACTTCTCACACGGATGAGGAATGGAGTTTTTCTACTGTGTATCGGGTGCGCGGCCTTCTCCTGTGCGACGTATAAGCACAGTGTGGATATCAAGCAGCAGATAGTGACGACGGAGTTTCGGGGGATTGGCGAGATTCACGAGTTTGTGACGACGTATGATGCGGAAGGGAGGCCGCTGGTGACGTACGGGTTCAGCCGGAATCCGAATCAGGTAGCGCGTATGGCAACCAACGCTGCGGAGCGGGTAACAGGTGAAGTGATACGCTTGATTCCGGTGATTGGCGGCGCTGCACTGAAGGATTAGACGCAAGTGGGATGGCATCTTGCTAATGAGACTAGATACTAAGGTGTCGGGTAAGGGAACGCCTGGGTCTGGTCTCTTTTTTTTGGCTCTTTCCCAAATGAGACCCCCTCACCTTAATCCTCTCCCCTCAGGGGAGAGGAAATATGGACAAGAAGGACGTCTTTTATATGGAGGACCGAGCATAGGAGATTCATAATGAGTATAAAAAATACTGGGGATTATTATTGTGCCTAAAATTGTTTTGCCAGCCTATCTGACAAAGATCATTTGTTTTAAGGCACTTCCACCTGGGAGTAATAGTTCTCACTTTTTCTTTCCACAGATTTCTTCCTTTTGAGGGTAGACACGCAGGTCTGCCCCTACACACCTTTCGGGCAGGGACAAGCCTTGCCCCTACCTTTCAGAAATTTTCAAACAAACAGCACAATGATTTTGTTTTTTCTCCGATTGTTTAGAAGTGCAGGGATGGTGCATTTGATGGGTGTTGTGTTACTTGAAGAGCTCTGGCTGTTCTATCACTGAGGAAGAGTCAAGAGGTATGTGACGGGCGGAGGTTCGTCCGCCTTGGCTGAGCGGTATGCGATGTGAGGTGCGACAGGTTTTGACAATGTGCTTGATGACATCTTGTGTGATGCGTCGAAGCGGTTTGAGAGGGATAGCTCCGGAGGCAAGGAGGCTCCGGTTGCCTTGGGCGCTTGGTGGGGGCGTACGATATAGAAGAGTAAAGAGAGGAAGGCGTAAGGCAAGGGCGTGTCGGATGGCGTAGGCGCTCCCGCCGCGTAGGGGAGTTTCGCCCACGAAGAGCGCATCGGCGAGCGCGGCAATGATGCGGTTGCGCTGAACTGCGAAGGCCGGCGAGAACTGAGCATGGGGAGGGAATTGAGAGAGAATGAGGGCGTTGTGGGAGGTGATGTAGGATTTGTACGAGGATCTGGGCGAGAAGGAGAGGATGCCGGAGGGGAGAACAAAAGCGGTTCGGCCGTCTGCGCTGAGGGCCCCGAGGTGTGCTGCGGAATCTATGCCACGAGCATGGCCACTCACGATGGTAAGGCCGGCTCTGGCCAGAGCAGCAGCGTAGCGGGTGATCACATCTATACCGCGCTCAGAAGGTCTTCTAGTTCCGACGATGGCGAGTGTAGGCTCGTTCAGGATGCTGAGATTGCCTTGAAGATAGAGGATTGGTGGTGCAGAGAGGCCAAGGCGAAGGCGGAGTTTGCGTGGGTAGGTTTTGTGAGTAATGGGGAGTGCGAGGATGCTGCGTGACTTGAGCTCGCGCTGTAGTTGTTGTGTGGGTTCAAGGAGGTCGTGCCAGTGATCGAGTGCAGCATGAGCAAGATTAGAAAGGGGAAATTCGCGGCGGCGTACGAATGGATCAAGGTCGAGGAAGCACTGAATAGAGTAGCGGCGTATGCGCAGGGTGTTGAGAAGAGCATTGAGCGAAGATGGTCCAAGGCCCTTGATGCGGGAGAGCAAGAGGATATGGGTATTAGCGATGGGCATGAGGTTTTTACGTTGAATTTGTAAGTAGGGGCGGTTCGCGAACCGCCCCTACGACTACAACGTTAAAAGAGCGGCAGGGGGGTTTTATCAACGCGAACAAAGTCGAGAAGTATGGTACTCTGCGCCTGGTCATCCGGGTTAAAGCCCATGATGTCGAAGGCGATGAGCATTCCATCGGTCACAGCGTTGGCCGGGGGCGCTAAGAAGAGCTGGTAGGTGGTATAGCTGGTTGAGAGGGGTGAAGATTTTCCATCGCCTGCGCTTTCGATATTGAGTGCAGCGGCCATCTGATTGTTGGCCAGGTTCAAGCGGAACCGGATCGAGGGAACAAGTGCCTGATCAGTGACATTAGTTGAGACCTTGAATTGGGCGCGGTAGAGGTGGTCTTGTTCAACGGGGATCACGGGACTGACCCAGAAGCCGAAGGTGTTGCTGGTATTCCACGTGGTAATTGTTAGGGCGGACTGCGAGTGTCCGGAAAGGGGTTCATCAAAGACGCCCTGGACACCAGAGAAAGCCCAGCCGTCGGTGGAGGTCTCGAAGTCGTATGTAGTGACCGTTGTCCAAGAGTCGTCAAAGTAAGATAGAGTTGTGCGTTCGATGGTGAGTTGGTCGAGGAAGATGGCGGCGTCAGCGGAGTTTTCTTGCGCGAAGTTGAGAATGCCAAAAGCAGCGATCATGGAGCGAAGGAAGTATTGTGAGGCAGATTTACCCTGGATAGGAAGAAAGTAGGTTTCATAGGTTTTGCCCGCCATGGCGGGGGAGTTTTCGCCAGCGAGGGCACTATCAATGACAACGAAGCCGGAGGATTGGAAGTTTTCATTGTTCCAGCGGAGGCGAACTGTGGGGACGAGGCTCGGGTCATTGAGGTTTGAAGTTACGCGCCAGGTGGTGCGATAGAACTCGCCCGGGAGAATGGGAATGCTGTTCGACGGACTGGACCAGTAGCCGAAGGTATTATAGTCAACAGACTGGAGGCCAAGGGCGCCGTTGGTGTAGATGCTGATAGGTGCGGAGAAATAGGGGAAAACGTTGGCATACTGCCATTGCTCGGTAGTAGAGTCGAAGGAATAGGAGGAACGATTGACGTATTCGTCTGCGCCGATGTCAATATCGGGGAAAGAGCCGTTATTGTCAATTCCGGGGATGTCGAAGGGTCGAGAGTCGCCATCAATGTCAATCACAACGGTCATGGTGCCGGCGTCGATGCATGAGGAGCCATAGGCGAGGTGAAAATCGTCGTTTAAGGGGCTGGCAAAGAATGGATCGCCGTCAATGTTGTTTTCACAGGGGTTGGGGTCGTTATTGACGACAGAGTTGATCTGTTGGGCGCCAATGCTGACCGTAGTGCCTGCGTCAAGGTAGTCGCCGGTGACGTTTTGGAAGAAGCAGTTATAGATAACGGTTGGGGAGCTTTGGACGTAGAGCTCTTCCAGGCCGTAGTAGCGATTCTTGGCGAGGATATTGTTTACGAGAGAGGGGGAGGCTTGTTTGCAGGCGATACCGCTGCCACTGTTACCGTAAATAGTGTTGTTCTGTATATTAGGTTGTGTAGCGGTGTGGCAGTAAATGCCGCATTGATTACGGGCGATGATGTTGTTGATGATAGTGGGCGAAGAGGAGTAGCAGCTAATGCCATCGCCGAGGTTTCTCAGGATGTAGTTGCGGAGAATAGAAGGGGAGGAGTGTGAACAATAGATGCCAGAGAGGTTGTTTTGTTTCAAGGTGTTCTGCGCGATGATAGGGGATGAATATTCGCAATAGATGCCGTGGTCGCTGTTGTCGGTAATGGAGTTATTGGAAATGGTTGGGTAAAGGGGGTCGGTGCTGATACAGTAAACGCCACCTTTGTTGTTGGAAATAGTATTGCCAGAGATAGTTGGGGCGGAATTAAGAGTGCACCAAATGGCAAAGGAGGAATTGTCCTCGATGGTATTATTCGTGATGGTAGGAGAGGCATTGAGGCAGTAGATGCCAAAGAAGCCTCCGGTTATGATGAAGCTATCAATGGTTGAGTGATCGGCAGCGATGATAGTTTTATCCAGGATGTTTGCGGAAGCGGCATGAATGGTAGTTGGGTATAACGTCGGGTCCTGAATCCAGATGTCAGGTTGATAGCCTCCGTACAGGCTAACATAGGGGATGAGGATGAAATTACCATAGTAGGTGCCGTAGGCGACGCGAATATTGACCTGAGCAGAGACGGAGGCGGTTGATGCTTCATCGAGAGCTTTCTGGATGGTGCGCCAGGGGAGGGTCGCAGTACCGCTGCCAGCGAGATCGTTGCCGTGGAGAGCAACGTAGAAGTCAATGGCGGAGGCATGAGGCCAGAAGAAGCAGAACAAGGAGATGGTAAGTATTAATTTTCTCATATGGGCAGATGCCCCTGTCTGGGATAAAATCTTATGCACGAATGATTATTGATGGTAAAGGGATTATGGTGGTGAAGCAAGCTGTTTGAAGGGATTTATAATGGAGATCTTACGATTGTCAAAGGAAATGTTAAGAGGGCTTGACGAGAGAGCTAGGCTAAGGGTTAAAAAAGTGATGACTGGAAGATGAGGGACAAGGAGGTGATTTGTGCTGTGTAAGTATATGGAAATCAGTAGTTTGTAGAAGTTAGGATGTATAGTAGATTTAAGAAAATTTTCAGGCAAAATGATGGATATTTTGCTTGACATGAATTCCTGGAGTTTGATAGAAATGCTTATTTGTGCATCAGAAATATCTTTAGGCATAAAAAGCGACGATTTTTTTGCCCACGTAGCTCAGTTGGTAGAGCACACGCATGGTAAGCGTGTGGTCACCAGTTCGATTCTGGTCGTGGGCTCCATTTTACCGAGAACCTCGAATTGTAGCCATCCTTGGTGAGAGATCCGCGTACGAAAATTAAGCACTCCACAACGCACTCTGAGAAAGTTGTAATGTAGCAAAATCAGGAGGGAGAGATGGGAAAGGAAAAGTTTGAGCGTACGAAGCCGCACGTGAATGTTGGGACGATAGGGCATATTGATCACGGT
>CAYVXD010000163.1:0-7954 GCA_964454265.1 uncultured Candidatus Sumerlaeota bacterium
CGGTTCGATTCCGCGACATTTTTATGCTCAAATTACTTGAGTCTATCATTTACAGCTCGTGGGCATTTGCCATTCTTTCTTTTCCAATATTCGTAGCCTTTGGGACTGCTCGCCAGGTCTCGCTATTGTTTTATCCGCTTACGATTCTTTTGGTTATCCCCTTTCTGGTGATTCCTGCTGGGATTGGAGCAATGCTGACCATGGCATTTGCCGCCTATTTCCCTGCGCGAAAAACACGTGCAGTTTTTATCATTCTGGGAGCCGCGGCTATCGGGATCACTGTATTGCTCATCAGGATGCTGGGGACGCAGGACATCTTCTTGTCGCTCGATACAGGCGACTTCAGCCAGATCATGTCGCTCTTGAAGTTTGGATCCTTGCCGCTACTGCCGAATTTCTGGCTCACCCAAGGTACTGTGGCTGCAGGCGCTGGCCACTACGGCGATCTACTTTACTGGTTCTTGGTGCTTGCTAGTACGGCGTTGATGTGTCTGCAGGTCTGTTTCTGGCTCATTCCCAAGCTATATTACCGGGGATGGGCTCTTGCCAAGGAGTCGTCTGCAGTTGCAAGATCATATGCGAGACGCGCAGGCTTTGGTCTGCTGGACACACTCTTAAGGCCCCTGCGTCCGGCAATGCGCGCATTCGTGTCAAAAGACGTCAAGACCTTCTGGCGCGACCCGACCCAGTGGACACAGCTGATTATTCTCTTTGGCCTCTTGTTTATTTACATCGCAAATATTCGCAGCGCAGCTGTCCATACCGGAACTATTGACATCTTCATTCCCCGCTGGCAGACGATCCTATCGTTCTTCAATATGGGTGCGACTTG
This sequence comes from uncultured Candidatus Sumerlaeota bacterium, assembly GCA_964454265.1. Classification (GTDB taxonomy): domain Bacteria; phylum Sumerlaeota; class Sumerlaeia; order MWCT01; family JAUWMI01; genus JAUWMI01. The sequence goes on from CAYVXD010000163.1 coordinate 833, forward strand.
TTTCATTCTCTCGATTCTGACGACGCGCTTCGTATATCCAATGCTTAGTCTCGAAGGACGCCAATTCTGGGTTATTGGCCTCGCGCCGCTCAAGCGGGAGCACCTGGTGTGGGAAAAGTACTGGATGAGCTGGGCCACTGCTTTCGTAATCACCGAAGCCTTGATGATCTTCTCAAATGTGATCCTGAACGTCTCAACATTTATGATGGTGTTATCTACGGTTACCATCCTTGTGATGTCATTTGGCCTGACTAGCCTCTCAGTCGGTCTGGGTGCCATGACCCCGAATTTTAAGGAGGATAACCCGGCCCGAATTGCAAACGGCCTGGGAGGAACTCTCAACGTCATTCTCAGCCTGATTTATATCGGGGTAATAATTGCGCTGGAAATCTACCCGACCTACATGCATGAGAGTGGCAATTATTGGAACCTTGCCCTATGGAAACGTTCTATGGTGCCATGCATTGCTGTGCTGATCGCAATAAACATTGTGACCATCTGGCTGCCCATGCGGTTGGGTTTGCGACGCTGGCGGCAGATCGAATTCTAGCGCCTTATGGCTCCGGGAAAACAGTGGGAATAGTCGAAATCAGTGGCAGAATGTTGCCTGGAGAGACTGAAAGAGGGAGGTGCAAGACTACCAGAAGGTGTATAATGCAAAACGACGCTATAGATCATAGTGCCGTTGGTAATACTCCTGAAATTCACCGCCCTTGATTTTTTTCCACCACTCTACATTCTCGGTGTACCACGCAACGGTTTGCTTGAGCGACTTCTCGAAATTCGCCTCGGGCTTCCAGCCTAGTTTGCGGATTTTTGATGAATTCAGGGAATAGCGCCGGTCATGTCCTTTGCGATCTGTGACGTGGCGAATCAGACTCTCTTGTTTGTTCAGATAGGCAAGTACCTGGTGCGCAACGTCCAGATTTTTCTTCTCTTCATTGGCCCCGACGTTGTAGACCTCGCCTTCTTTCCCCTTGTGCAATATCAGGTCAATCGCCGTACAGTTATCTCTGACGTACAGCCAGTCTCGTACATTCAACCCGTCCCCGTAAAGCGGCAGCTGTCTGTCCTCCAGTGCATTAGTAATAAAGAGGGGAATGAATTTTTCTGGATGCTGATGTGGCCCGTAGTTGTTGGAGCTGCGCGTAATGAGAACCGGAAGACGGTACGTTGTCCAGCTGGAAAGAGCCAACAGATCGGCGCCTGCCTTGCTCGCCGCGTAGGGGCTGCTGGGGTTCAGCGGCGACTCTTCAGTGAACGAGCCTCGATCAATGCTACCGTACACCTCGTCGGTGGAAATCTGAACGTAGCGCTCAATCTTAAACTCTTTTACAGCTTCAAGCAAAATGTACGTTCCCAGCACGTCCGTTTCAACAAATGCCTGAGGGCCGGAAATTGAGCGATCCACGTGGGTCTCTGCTGCAAAATTAACAATCCAGTCTGCATTACGGCACGCCTCATCCACATCACGCTTGTTGCAAATGTCACCTTTCTGAAAGGAAAAGTTCCGTTCTCCTCGACAGGATTCAAGATTCGCTAGGTTCCCTGCGTATGTAAGCTTATCCAGAACGTGAACCGAATAATCAGGGTGAAGTTCAAGTATGTGTTTGACAAAATTACTGCCAATGAATCCTGCCCCGCCTGTAACGACGATACGCTTCATTGATCCTTTCTTATCTCCTCGAAATGGGCTAGCTACCTTGGGCGATATGCTCAGAGCCGCGTCTGGCATGCATTGCACCTGAACATGGCGTCCGGCCATTGCTCAATGTCTGTTGACATAATACCAATGCATATACTAAAAGAAGTTTCAGCTCTTCACGCAAGCTTCTTGGCTCTGCTCCTATCAATTTTATGACGTGTGGTCAACTGGAATTTTGATAAGCGTGTAGAAAGCACGCGTCACTTGTAAGTCATGCATTTCAATTGGTGAACATGGAAGCCACGATTCGCAAAGCCCGTTTTGAGGACATTGACCGGATTGTTGAGCTTTGGATGGAAATGATGAGAGCTCACCAGCGGTTTGAGCCGCGTCTTATCTTGGCTGCAAATGCTGCTGGGGAATATCGCAAATTTGTCTCCCATTATATCGCACATGCCGATTCATCTATCTATGTTGCTGAGCGCAACAACAACGAGGTGGTAGGCTATTGCCTTGCGTTTATCTCCCAGAACCTGCCAATGTTTGAGCCAGAAACATATGGTTTTATCTCAGATCTCGTCGTAACAGAAAAACAAAAACGCCAGGGTATTGGCGCGGCATTAATCAGCCAGGTCAAGCAGTGGTTCCAGCGTCGGGCCGTTAAGAATATCCAGTTGCAGGTCTATTCGCACAACACTGCGGGTAAACAGTTTTGGAAGAAAATTGGCTTTGAGAACTTTTTCGAGCGTCTCTGGCTGGATCTCTGACGAGGGTTACCAGCACAGTTAGAATCGCACTAATCCAGTTTTGATTTCCCGGAACATTTCGTGACGAAAACTGAAAAAATCCGCAAGTGGGAGCTGGCAGCAGTTGCGCTTGCGAGCCTGGTTGCCATTGCATTCCTCTGCAGCCGATACCCGGCACACGCTCCGTACATTATCGCTGCGCTGCTCACCCTGAGTGTATTTTTTCTGCTGGGGCCCTTTGTCGGATTTTTACTCTATTTCCCAACCACCTTCTTTCACACCATTCCCATTGGAACATACCCAATCTCACTCAATCAATTCGCAGGACTGGCGTTCATCATCTCCTGGATCAGCTGGACATGGCGCAAAAAGATCACCATACCCCGAAGCCGGTATCTCACTCTCCTCGTGCTGATCTCTGGCTATTTTGCTCTCTCAGCCCTGACCGGCGAGGACTTTGAGGCAGGATTTGCGCATTTCTGGTACCTGGCCATTTATCTCCTCGTCGCCATTGTTATCGGCTCGATGGTAAAGGACGAAAGAACGGTAAAGATTTTCTTCTGGCTTGTGCTCCTTGTGACCTTCCTCTCATCCTGTATCGGTTTTATCGAATTTGTGTTTAACACGGATTTGTTTGAAGAGTCGCGGGCGTTCTGGAAGGGCAGATTCCGCATTAATGCCACGGCGCCAAATTCCATAGTCTTTGCCTATAACTCGCTCTATGCTTTCCCATTTGGCTACTACCTTTTTTCTGAAACTCGGCGCAACTTTCCACGTTTCGCCGCCCTAATAATCGCTCTGTTCATCAATGTCATTGCCCTCTTCACCTTTAATCGCCAGACTATTATCCTGATCATGGTAGAGTTTGTGCTGGTCGCTATCCTGTTCAAAAATAAATATACGAAGATCTTTCTGACGCTTATCGTCATTCTCGGCATCGTTTCCGCGCCGTTTCTCATCACTAAGGTCTTCACGCGCCTGGGAACGATTATGGAGATCTCCCGCGATTACTCTGTACTTACACGCCGCGATGCAGTTCTGATAGGCATGGAGATGCTGCGCAACAAACCTCTGTTCGGCATTGGGTTTGGCAGCTTTCCAACCACATGGCCCAGCTATCTCCCCGACGATACGTATTTACTCCAGTACGACAAGCTTGGAAAACACTATCCTGATTTTGGCTATAATCAGATTCTGTCTGAAACAGGAATTGTAGGATTGACGATCGCTCTAGTGTTCTTTTATCTTACGCTCCGTATACTGTTCATGATGCGGCGGGAAGGGATTAACAAACAGCGCCGCGATCTGGCTAATTATGCCAGTGTCTTGCTGGTGCTTATGGCCGTTTTTCTTATCGCAAGCTTCATCCAGGACACGTTCCTTTACGTTCGCACCTGGATCATGTTTGGCATGATACTGGCATTGTCGAAGCCGCGGCTATTTCCGGAAAGAGAAAAAGTCCCCTGATGCGCGTGATTTTTATTTCTCACTCAACCGAATGTTCTGGTGCGCCGCTGGTTTTGCTTTCCATTGTGCAGCACCTGAATCCCGATTGCTTCAAACCATTGGTCGTATTCCCTGACTATGGCGGAGCCGAAGAAATGGCCCGCTTGCATGGGGCGACCACACGGGTAATCCGCAATCCCGCTATTGGAATCAGCGAAACGCAGGGTCTCTGGCCCAGGCTCAGGCTACTTCTCAGGCGTCTGGCTTATGTCTGGCAGCTGGTTGGCCTGCTCCGACGCGAGCGCGCCGTGGTTATATACGTGAATTCTGCAGTAAGCATTTTCCCTGGCATCGCTGCAGTGATAGCTGGCAAACGCGTCTGTTGGCACGTCCACGAAGACATCATACCAATATGGACCAACCGAATGAGAATATGGCTTATCAAGCGTATAGCGCGCGTCATCATCTTTGCAGGCTCATCCAGTCAGAAGCCCTTCCTGCCTCGACCCAAACGAGCACTGTGGCTTGTAGTGCCGAATGGCATTGACGTTGACAGCTTTGCCAGCGGTCGCGCTTCTCCCCAGCTCTATAAGGAGCTTAATCTTACACCCGAAGATCTGGTGGTGACAACAACGGCAATGTTGGCTTGGATAAAGGGGATTGACATATTGCTCGAAGCAGCAGCTGAGGTGGCTGCCCATTTTCAACGAGTGAGGTTTTTGATTGCTGGTGAATCATCACACACGCATAAGCCATATCTCAATGCGCTCCAAAACCTGATTCAGCGCCACGGCTTGGCCCGCAACGTGTTCTTAATCGGCCGACGCCAGGATATTTCAGACATCCTGGCTCTCTCAACGCTCTTCGTTCTTCCTTCGCGACGAGAGGTTTGTCCGGTTGCGCTCATTGAAGCAATGGCAGCGGGAAAACCCATTATCGCAACAGACGTCGGAAGCGTGAGTGACATCCTTGACAACGGCCGCTGCGGCGTGATCGTGCCACCTGAAAACCCCCGTGCACTCGCAGAGGCCATAACGCAGCTCCTTGAAAGTGCAGACGTACGCGAACGCCTGGCACAAGAGGCTCGCGCAAAAGCCCTCCGCGACTATCGCCTCGATGGCTTTATCCACCAGATAGCGCACGCAATTACACGCACCTTTGGCAATCAACCCCACTATTGAGACATCAACCATGTATTGCTCGCGCTGTAGTCGCAAAATGAAGGAACAAAAACGCAGCTACCATAAAAATCGCTAGTGGGTTTGCCCACGTTGCGGAAAAGTGCGCATGCAAGATATTCGCCCGAAGAGAGATAAAAGGCAGAAGTAAAAAGAACAGACATATTGTGCTATGATCGAAGCTGCTCATTGTAAAGATTCGCATGGGCTGCCCGCTGCGGCGGGTCGTCCATGCCTGTCTTTGATCTTAGAGAAACTACTCGATCTCTGATGAGAGTAGAATGCGGGGACAGGTTATAGATTAATCTTGACGTTGGGTTGCGGACGAGAGTAGAAGTGCATTAATTATGGCTCGTTTTGCGAGAATAGTTATTCCGGGATACGCGTATCATGTGACTCACCGTGGGAATCGTCGGGAGGATGTGTTTTGCGGCGAAGAGGAGCAGCAGTCATAGGGGGCTGGAGGAAGCACAGGAGGAAGAAATCAGAAAGAACACGTACACGGGGGGCGTCCGACCGGCGCGACCGATTTCATAGAGAAATTAGAAATGCTCCTCGGCCGTTGTCTGAAACGACAGAAGCCAGGACGAAAAACGCAAAATGCACAACCTGTCCCAATTTTTAAACGTGATAGCAAATTAGTAAAAGAAATTATTTTTATAATTTTTTGCTTTAAAGGAGGTGATGTTAAAATGATGTTTAAAAAAATTCTGGTGGTTCTTTCTCTGCTTTTCTTACACGTGTTCATCATGGACAGCATAGGACAGACCAACTACTGGCAGGAGAATGGGTTAGGAATTTGTGAGAAAGATACACTCCAGGGTACTCCGAAGATATGTCCCGCACCCCAAAATGGCGCTATTGTCATCTGGAGAGATATACTTGAGGGTGGTTTGCCCAACGATGTCTGTGGGCAGCGAATCACAGGAATAGGACAGACTCTCTGGGCAACAAATGGTGCTACTTTATCACACTTCATTGCAGATGGTTACATGTACCTGCATACCTTCACCAGTGAGAGTAATACAAGTTATTATTATGGCTACGAAGAAAGCTACGATTTGTACGTTCAAAAGATGGACGTGAATGGCAGTACACAATGGGGTGTATATGGTACAGACACATCTCTTCCAACCAATGGATTTATTGGGGTAACCAGAAGCGATATGATCTGCGATGGCTCAGGTGGAGTGATTATGGTATCCAACCCAGTAGGGATAATACCCGCCAGTGCGAGCTCTCTCTACTGTCAGCGCGTCGATAGCTCTGGTTCCAACGTTTGGGGAGCAGGAGGCATACAATTACGAGGCCCAGAATCATATTTGTCATATGATGAGGATGAATTTGGGCTTTGCAGCGATGGCGCTGGTGGCGCAATCTTTGCCTGGGTAGATAAGAGGGATGGCGGTGATAATAACATTTACGCCCAACGTCTAAATGCCAGCGGGACAAAACTCTGGGGTTCAGACGTCCCTGTCTGCAACGAGTCAGGTTCCCAGTTCGTTCCACTGGTCATTGCCACTGCTGATGGTGGTGCAATCATTGTCTGGCGAGACAATCGTGCAACTCTACACACACTATACGCGCAACGCCTGAACAGCAATGGAGCCCCTCAGTGGACCGCTAATGGTATCCCGGTTTCCGGGGGTGATTTTCAAGCCTGCAAAGTTCTCTGTAGTGATGCTCAATCAGGGGTTTTAGTTGTATTTAACGAAGGACCTTCCCTTTACGTAACTCGTATTTATGCTAACGCAACAATGTGGGCATCAAAGCTTCTCATCACCAGTGATCTCCATCTTATTGTGGGCGAAGGTGAATATACCGCTGTGGAAAGTTCTGGAGGAGACATCATTGTAGCCTGGTTTTCTGGTTCCAACGACATTATTTATTGTCGGAGAATCAGTTCGACAGGCACAAAACTCTGGGATTCTGATAAAACCATCTGCGCTATCGAGCAGGAAAAAGATGATATCGGAATTTGCTCTGACGGCAACGGTGGAGCTATTATTAGCTGGGAACAAGATGGCGATATATATGCACAACGAGTCACAGCCGATGGAACACTCGGGCACAATGCCAGCCTCCCGGTGAATAACTGGAAGCTTTA